>NZ_NCTH01000022.1:0-97953 GCF_002105475.1 Vibrio sp. ArtGut-C1
CCCATCAATATAATGGTGGATTAACACCAAATGAATCAGAACGACAGTTCTGGTTTCCTCATAAAACCGTGGCCAATTTTACTTGACCACTACATACATCATGTCATCCCACCCAACCAAGATTACCTTTTTTGAATTCTTAACCCCGTTGATCACATCAGGCAAAAAAACGATTACGATTCGAGATGAATCAGAAAGTCACTACGTTCCAAATACAGAGGTCGAAGTTTTTACGCTAGAGACGGATCGTAAAGTCTGCAACATCAAAATACGCTCTGTAGAACCACTCAACTTTGAAGATATCAATGAGTTTCATGCTGAACAAGAAGCCATCGAACTGCCAAAACTCAAGCAGTTAATTCGAGAAATCTACCCAAACACCGACACGCTATTTGTGATTGAGTACGAGCTAATCAAATAACCCACAACAAACACTAGACGACTGGTCTAATTCATTCTATAGTACGCTTCATGAACGCAAAGACGAACGACACACGCCAACATATTCTCGACGTCGGATACGAGTTAATCGTAAACCGAGGGTTTACGAGTGTTGGCCTTTCAGAGCTTTTAAAAAAGGCCGCGGTGCCGAAAGGCTCGTTTTATCATTACTTCAAATCCAAAGAACAATTTGGTGAAGCGATGATTCAAGACTACTTTACTAAGTATTTTGAGCGTTTAAACGCACGCTTTACCAATACCGATCTGAATGGCTACCAACGCCTGATGAGCTACTTTGAAGAAATGGTCAAAGTAGAAGACGACGTATGTAATGCGAACAAATGTTTGTTGGTCAAGTTAAGTGCGGAAGTCTCCGATCTCTCAGAGTCCATGCGTCTAGCGTTACGCCAAGGTGCAGACAAAACCATTCAAGCAATGGCGGATTGCATTGACGTAGGCATTCAAGATGGCTCTATCCCAAATGGTGACAGTGCTTTATTGGCAAGGCAGATATACTACCTTTGGAACGGCGCAAGCTTGCTGAACAAACTGTATCAAGATCAGGCAGCATTAACGCAAAGTCTGACCTATACTCAACATCTACTGCAAAACACGCGAACTTGCCCATAGTAGGTAGCGTAAAAGTAAGATGAACACCCTACATGTGTTTCACAGTTGGTAATAACTCCTGTGATTGCACAATACACCTTCCCGCTCTATGAGCGGGATATTTTGAAATTAAAACTAGACGACCGGTCTAATCAATAAGTGAGATAAATATGACTAACGCAACAAATCGCAGAATCGTACTCGCGTCACGTCCCCACGGTGCACCAACAAAAGAAAACTTTCGTCTAGAAGAAGTGGCGAAACCGACTCCTCAAGATGGTGAGATGCTACTGAGAACCGTTTACTTATCTCTCGACCCATACATGCGCGGTCGCATGAGCGATGCCGAGTCATACGCCGATCCTGTTGCGGTTGATGACGTAATGATCGCTGGCACAGTTTGTCAGGTAGAAGCATCGAACCACCCAGATTATGAAGCGGGTGAATGGGTTCTTGCATACACTGTTGGCTGGCAAGACTACGCGCTCTCAACTGGTGAGATGGTGATTAAACTAGGCAAAGAACCACAAAACCCATCATACGCTCTAGGTGTTGCTGGCATGCCAGGCTTTACCGCGTATATGGGCTTGCTCGATATCGGTCAGCCAAAACCAGGTGAAACCATTGTGGTAGCAGCCGCGACGGGCCCTGTGGGCGCGACCGTTGGTCAAATTGGCAAAATCAAAGGTTGCCGAGTTGTTGGTATTGCAGGCGGAGAAGAAAAGTGCCGTTACGCCAAAGAAGTCCTTGGCTTCGATGAATGTATTGATCACAAAGCTGACGACTTTGCAGAACAGTTGAAAAACGCCTGTGATCAAGGTATCGATGTTTACTTCGAAAACGTAGGTGGCAAAGTATTCGAAGCTGTAATGCCACTTCTGAATACCAGCGCACGTATCCCACTTTGTGGTTTAATTTCTCAATACAACGCAACAGAACTGCCTGAAGGTACCGACCATCTTCCATTATTAATGGGTAAGCTGCTGACTAAACGAATCAAGGTGCAAGGCTTCATCATTTTTGATGACTACGGACATCGTTACGGTGAATTTGCGCAAGATATTAATCAATGGTTGGCAGAAGGAAAGATCCAATACCGTGAACATCTAGTACAAGGACTGGAGAATGCACCAGAAGCATTTATCGGTCTGTTGGAAGGTAAGAACTTCGGCAAGCTTGTAGTACAGATTAACGACCCATTATAAGGAAGGGATAAATAAATGATTAAACTTCACCATCTCAATCAGTCTCGCTCAAAGCGCATCATTTGGTTACTTGAAGAGCTAAATGTGGATTACGAAATCGTGCCTTATGTTCGTGACAAAGTGACCTTCATGGCACCGCCTGAGCTAAAGAGCGTTCATCCGCTCGGTAAATCGCCTCTGCTTGAAGATGATGGCGAGTTCATCATTGAATCTGGCGCGATGACCGAATATTTGATTGAGAAGTACAGTGATGGTGCGTTTGCTCCTGAGCGTGGGACGAAGGCGCACACTGAGTACCTGCAATGGATGCACTTTGCTGAAAGTTCAGCAATCTTACCAATGTTGTTAAAAATCTTTATTAGCAAAGAGCCAAACGAAACTCAATTTCTATCAGGCTATGCTGACAAAGAAGCGATGAACGTTCTGGGTTATTTCGAGCAATCGCTAGAAGGCAAAACTTACCTAGTAGAAGAACGTTTAACTGGCGCAGACATCATGATGTCATTTATTGTCGAGCTCGTGCATAAGTTCGGTTTGGCTGGTCACTTCCCGAATATTGAACGTTATGGAAAACAACTTGCAACGCATCCAGCGTTTGAAAAAGCTGAGCAAATTGAAGTGAAGTACTCCTAATCATTCCGCCCCTTTGACGCTCAATAAAGCGATATCAAAGGGGCGATTTCCGACGTTAGCCTTGTCGACAAAGCGCAATTCATGCAAATGCCAGCGTGGTCTTTTTACCCTTTTCGCCAATACGTTAATAAACCAATCATAAAAATCAGCTAAGAATTTGATTCTAAGTTACTTTTCATCATCGTTACCACCTATTGAATTGATAAGCAGTATCAGTTTTTGCTTCCAGCTTTTCCGTAATAATCTTCTCTTCAGTTGCTAAGGTATTGATCCCTGGAGGGGAAGAAAAATGACAAATAAGAAATTAACCACCGCCGCAGGCTGTCCTGTCGCCCATAATCAAAATGTGATGACTGCAGGTCCTCGTGGTCCCCAACTACTGCAAGACGTTTGGTTCCTTGAAAAACTGGCACACTTTGATCGTGAAGTGATTCCTGAGCGTCGTATGCACGCCAAAGGCTCAGGCGCTTACGGCACTTTTACTGTGACTCACGACATCACCAAATACACGCGCGCGAAGATCTTCTCGGAGATTGGTAAAGAGACCGAGCTATTTGCTCGCTTTACAACCGTTGCGGGTGAGCGCGGTGCCGCCGATGCAGAGCGCGACATCCGTGGTTTTGCGCTAAAGTTTTACACCGAAGAAGGCAACTGGGACTTGGTTGGTAACAACACGCCAGTGTTCTTCCTCCGTGATCCACTAAAATTTCCAGATCTAAACCACGCGGTGAAACGCGATCCACGCACCAACATGCGCAGCTCGACAAACAACTGGGATTTTTGGACATCACTACCAGAAGCATTCCACCAAGTTACGATCGTTATGAGTGATCGTGGTATTCCAGCGTCTTACCGTCATATGCACGGCTTCGGTAGCCACACATTCAGCTTTATCAACGCAGAAAACGAACGTTACTGGGTGAAATTCCACTTTAAAACTCAGCAAGGCATCAAAAACCTGACTGACCAAGAAGCAGAAGCGATCGTAGGTAAAGACCGCGAAAGCCATCACCGTGACCTTTACGAAGCGATTGAGCGTCAAGACTTCCCTAAATGGAAGATGTACGTACAGATCATGCCTGAGCTAGAAGCGGATGAAGTGAACTTTAACCCGTTCGATCTAACAAAAGTATGGTCACAAAAAGATTATCCATTGCTCCCTGTAGGCGAGTTTGAACTGAACCGTAACCCAGAAAATTTCTATGCGGAAGTTGAGCAATCCGCGTTTAACCCGGCAGCTATCGTTCCTGGAATTGGCTTCTCGCCAGACAAAATGCTGCAAGGCCGTCTGTTTGCATACGGAGACGCGCAGCGTTACCGCCTAGGTGTAAACCATCACCAAATTCCAGTTAACGCGCCTCGTTGTCCGGTACACAGCTACCACCGCGATGGCGCAATGCGCGTTGATGGCAACTTTGGTTCAACACTAGGTTACGAGCCAAACTACAAACAAGAATGGGCAGAGCAACCAGATTACTCTGAGCCACCTCTACGCATCAACGGCAATGCTGATCATTACGATCACCGTGTAGACGAAGACTACTTCAGCCAAGCGGGTGACCTATTCCGTCTTATGAGCGAAGAACAGCGTCAAACTCTATTCGACAACACCGCTCGTGCAATGGATGGTGTGCCAGACTTCATCAAAGAACGTCACGTTAACCACGCCTACCAAGCGGACGAAGCTTACGGCAAAGGCCTTGAGATTGCGCTAGGCTTAAACAAGTAAACGGACACTGCACCAGCAAATGCTGTGATAAGAAGACATAAAAAAGGAGGTGCCCCAAAGCACCTCCTCATTCAAGTTCGTTAATCACACACTAATGTTCAAGGGGAACGATCATGATCAACTTAAATTTCTTCAAGCTCTTTGATACCAAAGAACTGTTTATCTACTACTGATTCTTAGCAACGGCTTTAATCAGAACAGACGTATCCATGCGGCCTAAACCATCGCGTTGAAGGTCTGCGTATTGCTCATCCACTTTCTTAGTCAGTGGGAGCTCTAGACCCACTCGCTCTGCTTCTTGCAGACAGAAGCCTAAGTCTTTGCGCATCCAATCAATCGCGAAGCCAAAATCAAACTTATCTTGCGCCATTGTCTTGGCGCGGTTTTCCATTTGCCATGACCCTGCAGCACCGTGCTTGAGTGTTTCAACTACTTGTTCAATATCCAAACCGGATTTCTGCGCGAGTAACAACGCTTCGCTCAAGCCTTGAAGCACACCACCAATACAGATTTGGTTTACCATTTTACAACGTTGACCTTGGCCATTTTCACCCAGAAGCGTCATTTGCTTTGCATATACGTCCATCGCTGGAGACACACGATCAAAAATGTTCTGCTCACCACCACACATGATGGTTAGTACGCCATTTTCTGCGCCTGCTTGACCACCAGATACCGGAGCATCAATGAAGTGATTGCCATATTTGGTACAAGCATCGGCCAATTCAACGGCTAAATCAGCGGAAGTCGTGGTGTGATCAACCAGTACCGCGCCTGCTTTTAGACCGACTAGAATGCCTTCTTCACCGTATACAACGCTGCGCACGTCATCGTCATTACCGACACAAGTAAATACGATATCGCAACCTTCTGCCGCTTCTCGCGGTGTCTCACACGCAATGCCGTTGTATTCTGCAGCCCATTTATCAGCTTTGGCTTTAGTGCGGTTGTATACTTTGGTTTCATACCCCGCTTTGCTCAAATAGCCCGCCATTGGGTAACCCATAACACCCAAACCAATAAATGCTACTCGTTGTTTTTCCATTGCACGCTTCCCTTAGTTCACCTGACTGAAATATTTTGTAACATGCTACTAAAGAATTGAAAACATTACTCGTGATTTATCCTTCACTCGCGGCACAAATAAAAGCGAACCGCGATGTTGGAGTAAATACCAAAAGCATTCATCAGGGTCATCGAGGAAACATTTCTCAGAAGTTAAATGTTAAGACACTCTACGAGCTTGCAACAAAGCCGTGGCGTTCAACATGGCATCCTTGGTACTGACATCCAAGACTTGGATTTTTCGAAAACGTTCCGGTTCTTTAATCGCCACATCGTGAGCAAAAATCACAAACTTCGCTTTCTCGATGTCTTTCTCGGTAATTCGGTTGATGACTCCATTCGCGCCTTGGGTTTCGACTTTAATCTTAATGCCGAGTGCACAAGCCGCTTTTTCCAATGACTTAGCCGCTAAGAACGTATGTGCCACACCTGATGGACAAGATGTGACCGCCAAAACATCCGCCTCACCTTCGCCTTGAACGGAGCCATATACTTGAGAATGACCAGTGTAACTCTCATCTTCGGTGACGGTTTTCTTTAGTGCAATCACGATCAACGCCGTGGTAACAGAGCCCGCAATCGTGCCGATGATGTAACCAATTTTTCCATCCACAACAGGGAGAACAATCCAACCGCCCCACGGTGCATGGTTCATTACGTGGAACATAAAGCCAATCACGTTACCAACGATGCCACCCGCCACAATAGCTGGTAACACTCGCGCAGGGTCGCCAGCGGCAAAAGGAATCGCACCTTCGCTAATACCGATCATCCCCATAATACCTGCGGCTTTCCCCGCTTCGCGTTCATCTCGCTTGAATTTACTCGGCGCCAAAAACGTGGCTAGTGCCATACCCAATGGCGGCGTACAAATCGCAATACCGACCCCGCCCATCAACCATGGTTGCGTGTTCACTTGGGTTTGAGCAAACAACGTCGCCACTTTGTTAATTGGGCCACCCATATCAAACGCGGTCATTGCCCCAAGCACGGTACCGAGCATCACTTTGCCTGAGCCCGCCATGCCCGTCAGCACCTCGTTCATGGTGGTCATTGCGCTGGCTATCGGAGCACCTATCACCCACATCACCGCGCCGCAAGTAACAAACGTACCGACTAGCGGATAAATAAAAATCGAGCCAAGCGAACTCATGCTGTCTGGTAGCTGAATTTTCTTTAATAGCCAAACGACAAAGCCAGCAAAAAAGCCGACCACAATCGCACCTAAAAAACCCGTATTGTAATGACTGACAGCAATCCAAGATCCAATCATACCCGGCGCAAGGCCCGGCTTGTCGGCAATAGAATAAGCAATGTAACCACCAAGAACGGCAGTAAACAATGTCAGGCCAGCAATCCCCATTTGAGCAATATCGGCCAAAATGCCCTCTTGTGGTACACCACCGTGACCAGAGATCATCACCGACAACGACAACAACACACCGCCCGCAACGATAAACGGGATCATGTGGGATGTGCCAAACAGCAAGTGCTCTTTAATGCGGCCAAGTTTTTGCGCCCAAGGGCTCAGAGGTTCTGATGCAAATTCTAAAGAAGTTGGGAGAAATTCATTGGATTGGGTTTGAATATCAATCAACATCTCAAGCGCTTCTTCTCGCGATTGAGCCTGTTTGAGCTTTTCAACAAAGCCGTCTTCGATAATTTTGGTGGAAATTTGTGCCAATACTTCAATGTGATGATGATCATCACCATCTGGAGACGCCAGCATGAAAAACACATCGGACAGCTCGCCATCTTCGGCGCCATAATCAATCCCACTGCGGCTGATCCCGACCGCGACAGCTGGTTGCGCTACAGCATCACTTTTGGCATGAGGGATCGCAATGCCATCATCAAATCCTGTGTTACCGATCTCTTCTCGTTTCCAGATATCTGCCAAGAACTGGCTTTGACTATTGAGCTTGCCGGCGGCCTCTAGCATCTCGACCAGCTCTTTGAGCGCTTCATCTTTGGTTTGAGCTTTTAGATCTAAACATATCGTTTCCAGCTCAATTAGGTTTGTGATGTCCATTGTTTTACCTTCCAATATTCACGCTCGAATATATACCCAAGTGAGTTTGAGATACAGGATCCCCTGGCTCGTATGCGTTCCTACTCATTTTATTTGGGCATAGATTAACCAGTGCCTACCCTTTGATATATAGGACTAAAAGTGCATTAACTGGATTAATGTAACATGAGATTCAAACTGTGATAGAGCTCTTGCGTTAATCCAGCTCAAATCAATTCAATCTGCGGTTGCTGTGTTAATATCCACAAAAAATAAAATGGATAGAACATGAAAATCGTAGCGGTGACAGCATGCCCTACAGGCATCGCTCATACTTATATGGCGGCAGATGCACTAATGAAAGCTGCGCCAAAACATAACGTGCAAATTAAAGTAGAAACGCAAGGTGCGATGGGGATAGAAAATCAGCTCACTCCTCACGATATCGCTCAAGCGGATCGGGTTTTGATCGTGTCGGATATTGAGATAGAACAACCAGGCCGATTCGAAGGGACGCGCAAAATTCAAATCCCCATTGAAGAGGTTTTGCTGAACGTCGACAAAGTATTCCTCGTCCACTGCCGCGACTAAATTTGCAGATGAACGAATACCAAATCACCTTTTTCGTCGATAATGCAAATGCCAGTGCGCACCTTGCTCAGCCACTCAATCGAGTGGCAAAGAAGTTCAAAAGTACCTTACATATCATTAATGTAACGCAAAACCGTGTTGCGGAACTCACCAAGTCCGTGGCGATTTTGCAAGCAGGTCTACAACAAGGTGATTTGTGTCAAATCACAGCGATTGGCATTGACGCAGAGCTGGCCTGCTTCGTCATCAAAGACATGATTGCTGAACACTTTACTGTGGTGGGATCTCATATCAACTATGAGTTTTCTAGCCAACTGGCCGAGCGTTTACCGCAAATTTGCCCACCTTGTGAAATCAAATGGCAGTACGCTAAAGCGCATACCGAGCTCACCAAGTTTGAATGCCTTAAAGGACTGGCTCAGCTCATCCACCCCATTCATCCCGACGAACTGATTCTTGCTTTTATTAAACGTGAAGAACGTTCATCAACTTGCGTGACTCCGGGGATCGCTCTACCGCATGTGATGTTTTCAGGTGTTGACCATATTTCTATTGCTGTTATTGCGAATGAAAAGTCGATGGATTGGGCTTCGAAGATGGGTGATGTTCATCTGGCTATTGCACTGGTGATGCCAGAAAAGCCGACCCGAGAACAGATCATTGCGGCCACTAACCTCACACGAAATCTGCTTACCGATCAAATGGCGGAACGCCTACTACTAACAAAAAGCAGCGTCGACTTACAAGCGCTGCTGATGTACGCCATGTCGAGGCTGCTCGCCTAAACTTCTCTATGATTTACGCATTCTGACTGAAGGCTTAAATCGAACCACGATATTCCGTCGGCGTTCTGCCTGTACGGTTCTTAAATACTCGGCAGAAATAGTTCACGTCTTTAAATCCACAGCGCACTGACACGTCATTGAGTTTGAAGTTGTATTTCTTGAGCATAAACTTCGCGCGATCCACGCGCACCCAAGTAATGTAGTCTGCCAAGGTCATGTGCCCCTGCTGACGGAACAAGCGCGACAAATGGTTCGAGGAAATACTGAATCTCGACGCAATGCTGTCACGCGTGATTGGGCGATGGAAGTTCTCTTGAATGTAGATGCAGATCCCTTGATAGAGATCTTGCACACGGCTATGTGACTGCTGCTCGACTGGCGCATCCAACATCGTCTTCGCGTATTGCAGTAATGCTTGCAGTAAAAGCTCATCCATTGGTTTTTTAGTATTCTCACGAGCCAGTGAGCTCAGCGCTTCTAAGATGTTATCTATCGCAAATCCTGAGCGCGTTTGGATGCTATGCTTTTGAATATCGTAAAAGTTTGCCTCACCTTTGTGTTTGCTCACCAAACTTAACCCAAGTTGTCGACGCCCAAACAAAATACTTAACACTGAGCAATTGGTATCCCAGTCTGGTTTATTCCAACAGTTAGGTGCAATAAATATCGCGTCGCCTTTTTTAGCAACGATGTGCGTTACTTTTCGATCATGACTTTCCATTTCATTAATATATTCCCCATCCAGAACTAACTCTAGGCGAGGGAAATTAACTTGATAGCTAAATTCAGGCGGCGTATGAAAATCTCCTGCAAACCAAATATTATGAAATGGCTCTCTTTCATTTAATACCGCTGAAATTAAATCATGAAAAATCATTGTCTCACACTCTATATATGCATCAATGATGCTATTTACTATAGATATACACCGGATTGGACTTTTGTGCTATTGAGCAAAATCACACTTCCATTTTAATGTTACAAAAATCCAGTTAACGCATCAAATCTCCAGTAACAAAAACTCTATCAACAACACTCAATCCCTTTTCAAGTGGGAGCGAGGCCACATTTCACTTATCGTTTAGCTTCTTATCCATCATGTCACAGATATGCAGCTAGATTTGTCCAGTGAACGATCTAAATCACACTATAGTTAGTCGGTTACAATCCTCCAGTAAATGCATTTTTTCTTCACTACAGTCTTTTTCTCACTAATTTAAAAATATCCCTGAAATAAAAATTATATTTATAGGGGTTCGACAATGATCACCAAACTAATAAATGAAGACTTAATTAAGCTTGATCTTAAAGCGTCTTCAAAAGAAGACGTATTTAAAGAACTGGTTGCCGTTCTTCATGCCCAAGGTCGTATTTCTGACCAAACACAATTTCTTGCAGATATAAAAGCACGTGAAGAATTAGGAAATACTGGATTTGAAGATGGCGTGGCAATTCCACACGCGAAAAGCGCCGCTGTGATTGAACCGGCGGTTGTGATCGGCGTAAGCAAATCAGGTATCGAGTACGGCGCGGAAGACGGTTTGCCTTCAAAGCTGTTCTTCATGATAGCTTCTCCAGACGGTGGCGATAACCACCACATCGAAGTACTTGCAGAGCTGTCTTCAAAACTGATTGAAGATGGTTTCATCGATGCGTTCTTAGGCGCAACAAACAGCCAAGACGCACTGGCGCTCCTTCTTGCTAAAGAAGAACCGCAACCAGTGACAGATGCTCCAGCGAACCAAGGTTTCATCGTTGGTGTTACCGGTTGTCCTGCGGGCGTTGCGCACACCTACTTAGCAGCAGAAGCGCTAGAGAAAGGCGCCGCGGCAATGGGTTACGAAATCAAGGTTGAAACGAACGGTTCAATCGGTGTGAAAAACAGCCCAACCGCAGAAGAAATCGAGCGTGCAGATGCCATCATCGTCGCCTGTGACAAACAAGTCGACATGAACCGCTTCGCGGGCAAACGCGTGGTTAAAACCAACGTAAAAGCCCCAATCCGCGATGCTCAAGGACTGATTAATGAAGCGTTAAACGCACCGACGTACCAAGCTGAGTCCAATGGCAATACGCAAGCGTCAGTTGTAAACAAAGCTTCTCAAGCCCGTTCTGACTTATATCGCTACTTGATGAACGGCGTATCACACATGATCCCCTTCGTCGTAACGGGGGGTCTGTTGATTGCACTTGCTCTTGCAATCGGCGGTCAGCCAAGTGAAGCGGGCATGGCAATTCCTGAAGGCAGCATGTGGAACCAAATCCTAAACGTAGGTGTGGTTGCCTTTACGCTGATGATCCCAATCCTAGCGGGTTACATTGCTTACGCGATTGCTGACCGTCCTGCTCTAGCTCCTGGCTTGATCGGTGGTTGGATTGCAAACAACGGTTCTTTCTACGGCGCAGACGCTGGTACAGGCTTTATCGGTGCCATCATCGCTGGTCTGCTTGTGGGTTACTTCGTGAAGTGGATTACGTCGATTAACTACCACAAATTCATTCAACCTTTGGTGCCAATCATGATTGCGCCAATCACAGGTTCGCTATTCATCGCTGGTCTTTTCATCTTCGTTATCGGCGCGCCAATCGCAAGCCTAATGGACGGTCTGACTGCGCTACTAACAAGCATGAGTACAGGTAACGTCGTTCTACTAGGCATCGTACTTGGTGGTATGGCTGGCTTCGATATGGGTGGTCCATTCAATAAGGTCGCGTTCCTATTCTCTGTGGGCATGATTGCGAGTGGTCAAACTCAATTTATGGGTGCGATGGCGTGTGCAATTCCTGTTGCACCTCTAGGCATGGCACTGGCAACGGCGCTTGGTCGTAAGTTCGACCTGTTCGAAGAATCAGAAACTGAAGCGGGTAAAGCAGCAGGTGCTATGGGTCTGGTTGGTATCTCTGAGGGTGCGATTCCGTTCGCAGCGCAAGATCCAATGTCAGTGATTCCTGCAAACGTACTTGGCTCAATGGTAGCGGCAGTAATGGCGTTCTCATTCGGCATTACCAACAGTGTTGCTCACGGCGGTCCAGTTGTTGCTCTACTTGGCGCGATGAACCACCCAGTACTTGCTCTGATTTGTATGGCAGCTGGCGCAGTAGTTACCGCAGTAACGTGTGTAACTCTGAAGAAAGTTCGCAAAGCAAAAATGATGCAAGCAGCCGCTTAATCACCCCTACCCCCAAATGGCTCCTATGGCTTGGGCAATGTCGCCCAAGCCATGATTTTCTCTCATGGTGACACTCTATGTCTGATTTAACGATGTCCGATACACAAACGATTCAAACTCAAGCTAAGCATCCGATGTTTTTCCTGATGAACAACGTGATTCAAAACTACGCTTGGGGCAGTACTACTTCTGTTAACCAACTGTTTGGCATTGAAAACCCAACGGGCGAACCACAAGCAGAATTATGGATGGGCGCGCATCCAAACGGTTGCTCATTGGTGATGGTAAACAGTGAGGAGACCAAACTCTCTTCGCTGATTGCTCAAGACATGAATGCCTTTCTGAGTGAAGAAGTCGCAAACCGTTTTGGTGAACTTCCATACCTGTTTAAAGTGCTTGCCGCTGAGAAAGCACTGTCGATTCAGGTTCACCCAAACAAACAACAAGCAGAATTAGGCTTTGCACTGGAAGAAAAACAAGGCATTCCCCTAACCGCTGCAAACCGTAACTACAAAGATCCAAACCACAAACCTGAATTGGTTTACGCGCTAACCGAATACCAAGCGATGAATGGCTTCCGCCCAACAAGTGAAATCATCAGCTTCTTCTCTGAACTGGCGATTCCTGAGCTACAAGGCTTGGTGGATGACCTTATCGCAAACCAAACGCCAACTGGCTTGGCGACCTTCTTCTCGGGTCTACTGTCACTAGAGGGCGAACAGAAAGAGATGGCGTTGACGGTGCTATTGGCTCAAGCTCGCATCACCGACTTACCTCTGTTCAACCTTATTCTTGAGCTAGAGAAGCAATACCCTGGCGATATTGGTTTATTTGCACCACTGATGCTCAATGTCATTACCCTACAACCGGGCGATGCCATGTTCTTAGATGCAGAAACGCCACACGCTTACTTAAAAGGTACAGGTCTTGAGATCATGGCGAACTCAGACAACGTACTACGCGCGGGTCTGACACCAAAATACATGGACGTGAAAGAGCTCGTTGCGTGCACACGCTTCAACGAGAAGCCATTCGACAGCCTATTGCTTGCACCAAACGAAATCGACGATATGTTGGAATACCCAATCCCAGTCGACGATTTCAAATTCGCCATCGTTAAACAAGCTCACCAGCGTACCCTAGAAGTTCAAACCGCTGAGATCCTTATGCCTCTGGATACCAAACTTGTGCTAACTCACGCAAACGGCGAAACATGCGTGGTTGAAAGAGGACAATCTGTTTTCATTCCGGCTTACGCAAAACAGGTTACTTTGGATTGTGAAGGTCGTGTCGCACGGGCTTACAGTTAATATCGCTGATTAAGTTTGCATGTCGTTACTGCCAATAAGCAAAAAAGAGCAGAGAAACGTCTCTGCTCTTTTACTTAATATGCGCTTTTCCCGATAAATTCACGCAATAATCAAATTGTCTAGAAAGGTTTACTGCTTAGCGTGGAACATCGCTTGTCCACTTTTATCTTTATTCGACCAAAAGTTAATATTGAACTGTGCATCATCGCTCATTTCAATACGATGCCAATACTGTGGCGGGCTTGTCGCGAACTGACCTGCGTTGATCACGACGACCATTTCAGGCTCTGTCGCGAATTCATCAGCAAAACCATAGTAGGTGACTTGCCCCTCCATTACGCATAACTGCCCAAACACGCCTTCGGCTGTGTTGTGATGAGTTAGAAGAGCTGGAGGCACACTGCCTTTGGTAAAAAATGGCGTCGAACGTTGAACCGTCCAGTCTTTCGGAATACGAAGATGTGACATGGTTATACCCTCTTTGAATATAAAATTGTGCTGCTTGAAGCGAGTTACGATTGCGCGACTTGAGACAGTTCACGCAGTAACGGAAAAGCCTGAGCCACTTGCTCACCCGTCACAACAAACCCTGTCAGTATGCTTTGTTCATTTTCAGCTTTTGCCACGATGCCAGATTGAGAAATCTGCACATTCCAATTCGCGACAGCACTGAAGTCCCCGGCAAGCTGAATTGGGTAACTCGGCGTTTTGACTTTTACTATCATTGGCGGCAACTTCAATTGCGCTTCCTGCCCAAGCAACTGCTTACCTAAAACATTAGCGCTCAACACAATTGGCTGAAGGTATGGAAGCATGCGCCCTTGTATCTCGGCGCAATCGCCCAGAGCGAATACATTGTTCGTAGAAGTCTGCAGCTTAGCGTCGACAGCAATGCCTTTCCCAACCTCTAATCCACAAGCATTCGCTAATTGAGTGTTTGAACGTAAGCCCGCGGCAGAAATCACTGCATCAGTCTCGATCACTTCACCGCTGTTCAAAGTCGCTACCAACGAATCGGCGTTACGATTCACCTCAACAACCCCATTTCCCAACGCCAATTGAATGCCTTGCTGCTTAAGTTGGCTTTCCAGAGGCAACGCCACAAACTCAGGAATAAGATTGGCAAGCAAGCGTTGGTTTGATTCAACCACCGTAACGGCTTTACCGCTGCTCGCAATATCCATTGCAATCTCAACGCCAATCAAACCACCACCGATAACCATTACGCGCTTTGCTTGACTGACTCTCTCTTCTGCGAGCTGATACTCTTGTAACGAATTGAGCGTTAGGACATCGCCAGAAGCATCACCTCGCATTGGAGGAACAAAAGCTTTCGCGCCCGTTGCAAAAACCAGTTTGGAGTACGCATAAACTTGTCCATCTGCTACCACTTGTTGGGCTTGCGTATCCACACTCTCAATTTTAGTGTGGGTTAATAACTCGATATGGTGCTCTTGGGCAAACGCTTCTCCCGTTGTTACTACCAGATCCCTCGCGGTCTGTTTTCTACTGAACACATGGCTCAAATCGGGCTTGTTATACTCCGCACCGTCATCAGCGGTGAATACTTGAATTGGCACCTGTGCATCCATTCGACGCACAGTTTTAACCAGTTGATAGGCAGCAAAGCCACTGCCTATGATTACAATTGGTGCTTGCATCACAGCTCCTTACCCCTTGAACTCAACAAATACATCTTTACCCAAGTGACACTCAGGGCAAAGGAAGTAATCCGGAACGTCTGACCACACGGTACCCGGTTCAATTCCTTGGTTAGGCTCACCCTGAGCAGGGTCATACACCCAGTTACAAACGGTGCAAATCATGCACTGGCAATCTGATGGATGTGCTTCTGAGCTTGGATTAATAAGCTCCCTTTCGACCACGGCTTGCGTTTCTACTTGTACAACGGGCTGTGATCGAACTTGCGGTGCAGACGCAGCCATCATCGGAGCCGTAACAGGAGTTGTTAGTGGATGTTTCGCCCACAGTTTCGCGATGCTCTTGCCATGTTCACGACACTCACGCATCGCTTTACCATCTGGTCGCCATTTGGTTTTCAGGCTGACTGCTGTTTCAAAACCCGCATCGGTCAACCGTGCGTGGATACGGTCTACCGCACCACCATTCCAACCGTAGCTACCAAAGGCAGCGGCTTTTTTCGCTTTAAAGCGCAGACCGGTAATTTCTTCTAGCATGCCTGCGATCTTCGGCATCATGACGTTATTCATGGTAGATGAACCAACCAATATGCCTTTTGAGCGGAACACATTGGCGAGGATTTCATTCTTATCGTGCTTAGACACATTGAAGACTTTAACAGCGACACCCGGGTCGACATCGTGAATGCCCTGTGCAATCGCGTCCGCCATCATTCGGGTATTGTTCGACATAGAATCGTAGAAGATGGTAATACGATCTTCTTGGTAGTTATCCGCCCATTCCAAATATTGCTCGATGATTTGAACTGGGTTATCGCGCCATACAATACCGTGTGAAGTTGCAATCATGTCGACAGGCAAGTTGAAGCTCAGTACTTCTTTGATTTTGGCTGTTACCAAGCTACTGAACGGCGTTAGAATGTTTGAGTAGTAACGCAAACACTGTTCCATCAGCTCATTTTGATCCACTTCATCATTGAATAAGCGTTCATCGCAGTAGTGCTGACCAAATGCGTCGTTACTGAATAACACTGCATCGCCAGTTAGGTATGTCATCATGCTGTCTGGCCAATGCAGCATTGGCGCTTCCACAAATACCAATTGTTTACCGTTACCAATATCAATGCTGTCGCCCGTTTTTACGGTTTTGAAGTTCCACTCAGGATGGTGGTGATGACCCACAATCGAATCAATCGCCGCTTCTGTACAGTAAATCGGCGTGTTCGGAATCTTCTCCATCAATGCAGACAATGCGCCTGAATGATCTTCTTCTGCATGGTTCACGACGATAAAATCGATCGTCTTAAGATCGATTTCCATTTCTAGGTTCTGGATAAATTGTTGGCTGAATCGATGATCAACCGTATCGATCAGCACCGTTTTTCCTTCACGAATAAGATAGCTGTTGTAACTGGTGCCTTTTGTCATTTTGTATTCTGTACCATGGAAATCTTGAACTTCCCAATCGCGTTGACCTACCCAGTGGATGTTGTTTTTTACGTGAATTGTCATAATTACTACCTTGAATGACGGGATAAACAAAAATAATTTCTTCTTGTATTGCACTGGGCATGCCAACTTTTAATTGCTATGTATTTCAATAATTTAATTAAAGAACAACTTTAACAACTGTCATTTAGACACAGTTGAAAATTGTCATTAAGACACTACAATAGTCATATTGACACAATTGGTATTGGCTATGACTTCTTTAATCGCGCAATGGCTACACATCACGCAAGACCTAAATTCAGCGCTCACTCGGCAAGCTCGATTTGATACCTTATTAACAACGATTCGCGAGATATTAAAATGTGATGCTTCTGCTCTTCTTTTGTATGAAGATCAGCACTTTAAGCCGCTGGCTATCAATGGCTTAGCAAAGGAAGTATTGGGACGCCGTTTTTCTATAAACCAACACCCGAGATTGGAAGCCATTGCACGCGCTGGCGATATCGTACGGTTTCCATCGAATAGCGACTTACCCGATCCCTATGACGGGTTAATTCCGAACCACGACGACAAGCTGCACGTCCATTCATGTATTGGCCTCCCTTTGTTGATCGACGATCAATTGATTGGCGCGATCACTATTGATGCCTTCGACCCGAATCAGTTCGATGGTTTACTCAATCAAGAACTACGCTTTGTAAGTGCGTTAGCCGCGGGTGGCTTGCACACTGCTCTACTACTGGAGCAGTTAGAAACACAAGCAAGCTTGCCACGTGAGTCTTACACTGAGAAACGCACGCTAAGCAACGAAATCATTGGCAAATCTGCTGGAATGAAAGCACTTCAAGAGCAAATCGATGCGGTGGCAGATACCGAGCTATCAGTGTTGATAATGGGTGAAACAGGGGTTGGTAAAGAGCTCGTCGCAAACGCAATTCATCATCGCTCTCACCGAGCCAATAATACCTTGGTGTACTTAAACTGTGCCGCGTTACCTGAATCTGTCGCAGAGAGTGAACTTTTTGGTCATATCAAAGGTGCTTTTACTGGTGCTATCAGTAATCGGAAAGGTAAGTTCGAGCAAGCCGACGGCGGCACACTATTCTTGGATGAAGTTGGCGAACTTTCTCTGGAGTTGCAAGCCAAGCTACTTCGCGCATTGCAATATGGCGATATCCAGCGTGTTGGGGATGACCGACATATTCGAGTCAACACACGCATTGTGGCGGCAACGAACCGTGTTCTGCATGAAGAAGTAAAAGCTGGCCGTTTCAGAGCAGATTTGTACCACCGTTTGAGTGTATTCCCTCTTCATGTTCCCCCACTTCGTGAACGTGAAGACGATGTCGTGCTACTGGCTGGTTTCTTTGCAGAGCAACTACGCAGCAAGTTGGGGCTGAACAGTGTTCGACTCTCTCCCATTCTAGTTCAAGCACTTAAAGATTACTCTTGGCCGGGCAACGTGCGTGAACTGGAACACGTCATCAAACGAGCGGGCGTGCTTGCCAAAGCTAGAACTCAATCGCTGGATATCGAATTGGTGGAACAAGATTTCGATATCAAAGCGTCGAACAATCAGCCCACCACTGAAGAGTCAGGTATACCTAGCTCTTCATTTGAACTGTCAGACGCTGGTTTAAAGCAAGCCACTGACACCTTCCAAAAAGCCATGATTGTAAAAGCACTAGAGCAGAATCAAGGAAACTGGGCTGCAACAGCACGTCAGTTAGAACTCGATAATGGTAATTTACATCGCTTAGCCAAACGGCTAGGTATAAAGTAAAAAAGGATACGGACGGTTTGAATTCCGCAAGAAAATCTATCTCGCTTATGTCAAAATGCACCATCACAATCGAAAAGTCTGTAATGTAATGAACTACCAAGCTGCTATTTTTGATATGGATGGTTTGCTCCTTGATACTGAGCGCGTCTGTATGCGTATTTTCCAAGAAGCATGTGAAGTCCAAAACCTTCCGTTTTATGAAGATGTTTACCTGTCGATCATTGGTCGTAATGCGGCAGGTATTGAAGCAATTTTCCGCAAAGCCTACGGTGAGAACCTAGACCGCCTGCATCATGAATGGCGTACTCGTTACAATGCTGTCGTCAAACACCAAGCCATCCCAGTGAAAAATGGTGTTGTTGAGCTGCTAGAATGGCTGAAAGCACAAGGCTTACCAATCGCAGTAGCGACTTCTACGGCAAAAGAGGTGGCGAAAATCAAACTGGAATTAGCGGGTTTGAGTAAGTACTTCGACAACCTCACCACAGGCTGCGAGGTAAACCACGGTAAACCCGATCCAGAAATCTATTTGTTGGCAGCGAATCGTCTGGATGTAGAACCAAGCCAATGTTTGGCCTTTGAAGATTCCAATAACGGTGTTCGCGCAGCGGTGGCAGCGAATATGGTTACTTATCAGATTCCGGATTTAGTTGAACCTTGCGAAGAGGTAAAACAATTTGGTCATTCCATCGTGCCGTCATTACATGAAGCGTTAGATGCGTTGAAGCAAAATCGCTAAACGTAAACTGCCGCTCTAACTGTTAAAGCTCAGCAATTTGGCTGAGCTTTTTTATGCTTGAGCCTCTCCTCTCACCTTCTCTAATCTACTTCTAATAAATGCCAAGATACTGCTCCAAAGGCTTAATAAGATAGACCTTATCTCTGTACGGGGCGTGTTCCTTTCTTTTTTGATTTACCTCACGCCATCGCATGAAATAGGGCCTATGAGTGATCAAATAGTGGAACTAACCAGTACAACTTTGCAACAAAACGTCAATATACCGCTTGAAGCACGTTTTTCGAGTGAAAATTGGCTGATAATGAGAACTATTGGATGAGATTAATCCAAGTCAGCCCAAAATATAAAATGGAGAGTGTTATATGTCTTTACGTTTATTAGCAGCAACCTTCGCATTAGTAGGAATGAGCTTTGGTGCCCAAGCCAGTGCCGAGTGTGAAGTGTCCCTAGATGCTAACGATATGATGCAGTTTTCTACTAAAACACTGAGCGTTCCAGCCACTTGTAAAGAAGTAAAACTGACGCTAAACCACACAGGTAAAATGCCTGCACAATCAATGGGTCACAACGTCGTTATCGCAGATACCGCTAATCTACAAGCAGTAGGTACGGACGGCATGGCAGCAGGTGCAGAAAACAATTACGTGAAGCCAAATGACGACCGTGTATACGCTCACACAAAAGTGATTGGCGGCGGTGAAAGCACCAGCATTACTTTCAGCACTGAAAAAATGAAAGCTGGCGGCGACTACTCATTCTTCTGCTCGTTCCCTGGTCACTGGGCGATCATGCAGGGTAAATTTGAGTTCAAATAAGAGCTAACTAAGTCAAAACAAGACTCACTATAGGGAAGCCATCGCTTCCCTTTTTATTGCACCTTAGTTAAGCACGTCGATGGATAATCTCATCCAAAGGTACAGGCCTTGCTAAGTAAAATCCTTGAACTTTATCAACCCCACTTGACCGCACAAAGTCATAGTCAGACTGCGTTTCCACCCCTTCCGCTACGACCTCGCAATTTGCAATATGTCCTAACTTAGCAACCAATCGATACAGTTGACGTCCACGATGATCGTTAGCGTCCAATAGCAGCGATCTGTCTAGCTTAATCTTGTTAAATGGATACTTGAACAAATGAGGAAACGATGCGTAGCCCGTACCAAAATCATCCATTGTGATACGAACTCCCATACTCTGTAGAGCTTTCATGGTGTTAGTTAAAGAAACTTCATTGTCTAATACGGCTTCTTCAGTAATTTCAATTTCAAGCCATTCAGCCGGGATTCCAAAATAGACCAACCTGCCTTGTAAATGCTGAACAAAATCCACTTGTTGAATGGTAGCAACAGAAACATTAATGGCCACTCTTCGCTGATCAGATAATCCCATTTCCTTCATATCCGACAACACCTTTTCGAGAACTAGTTTATCGAGCAGTGGCATAGCATCTAACCGGTGAAAATCTTCAATAAACGTTGGTGAAAGTAAGTTTCCATCTTCATCTTTATATCGAATAAGCGCTTCGTAAGAATACTGTTCCGCATCCTTTGTTGAGTGCTGCTTTTGATAAAACATCACCAACTCGCCTTCACGAAGAATGGAAGTTAAACGCTTCTGCGCGGATGACTTGCTGATACTCGATGTGTTCGCATCTTTCACACTACTGAGTAGTGATTTGAATAGGGATTGTTCTAAACCATTGTAAGTATTACTTACACCAAGCTGCCCCACATATTTGCCTGCATAGGCTAGATAAAAAGGTCGATAAATTAGTACACCAATCGCAATCACCACCAGTTGAAGTATCGCCCCCTGAACCTGATGCCCCATTGCAACATAACCACTCAACAGAGGCGGTGTCATCCAGTTCACAATATTTTCAACAGGCGCAATTAAGCCGGAAGCAATCGCGCAGTAGGTGATGATAAAACTTACCAGCGGTACTAATACAAATGGGACGACCAGAATAGGGTTAAAGATGATAGGCAAGCCAAATAGCAGCACTTCATTGATGTTGAACATCACCAATGGTGCTGCCGCTAACGCCAGTAAAATATGATTGCGCTCTTTAGCGAATAATAACAGACACAGGAGTAAACTAATGCTATTCCCTGACCCGCCCATGGATAAAAATGCGTCGTAAAAACCTTGGCTAATAACGTTAAGCGACGCTTCGCCTGTTTGCCAAGCAGCCATGTTGGCTTCGGTCGCAGCGTATATTTTCTGCTTAATGGCAAACAACATGTTGTGACCATTAATGCCCGCCGCTCCTAATAAGCTCAAGATGGATTGATAAAATAATCCTCCTGTGAACGTCAGCGGATCAAAGTTAAGTCCAGCCACTGTTGTAGTAAAAGCATCCATCACCGCTGCGGTGACATGAGATAAGCTAACCGCAAATAAAACGAATACGAAAAAATGTAAGACATCTTTAAAAAGACGAGAAGAGAAGTCCATTGCTTGAGGATCAAGCAACTCAATTCGGAAACTTTTACAATAAACGTATGACACCGTTGCACTAAAGAGTGCTAATAACGGGTTATTCGGCAACATGTAATTACTAGAAAGGCTGTCATTCTCTATTGAAATTAAATAGAACATGACCAACGAATAAATGATGATAATCGCGCTCGACACATTCACTTTATGCGATAAATAGTAACCAGCCACAATGCAAAACGCTGTGGGATATAAGTTGATTAAAATATCAGAAAGATGGAACAATAATTGAGAAACCTCTGACCCCCCTAGGATTCTAGAAGCGTGACCAAGAAAGATGGCAAGTGCGTTAGATAGCGTCAGCGGTAACAGCAATAAGGCAATAGATGCGAGATCAGTAAGATAAGATTTAGATCCAAGTCGCCATTTATCTGTAAATACCGTTAGACGATGAAAGGGATCAAATACGCGTTCACGACGAGTGTGCATGGTGAGTTCTTATATTAAGTAATAATCATCGGCTGCAAAATAGGCAGCCGTAAATGCAACGGCCAGACTCAGTAACGTATTATTTGGTGGATAATTTTTAGTGTTTCTATTGGCTAAAACAATAGTTTGAGTTGCCAGTCACAGCGCAAAGATGTCGCAAGTGCAATTTAACGATTATATACCCCTTGATCCAATGAGATTATTATCCTTAACGATAAAAGCCATACCAAGCATCTCGATATGGCTATCGTTAAAACTGATGTATATACCCAAATGACTTCAAGAAGGAGGCTTCGGTGACAAGCCCTTGACGAGCGAGTTGATTTGGCTCACATACACTGTGAACGATTTTTGATTTAGCACGAGTAGAACTTCAAGTCGTTGTCTCGTCTGTAAAACAAATCATTCAATCCCGTGTAGCTCTTTCCAGTTTCCTGGATGAACCACGTAGCCGAATAGAACATGCCCACCATAAACCAGCTCGGTTCCTTCCGGGATCCACAGCATTTGACCTGGGTGCACAAAATGTGTCTCACCATTTGCGGTCAGCTCGAAACAGCCTTCAATCACAAAAATAACCTCATCATAAAGCAGCGTCCAAGCCACTTGAGCGCCTTCCCATTTAGCAAAACCTACGCCAATGTTTGGTGAAATTTCCGGGCTTAACGCTCGGGCTACGTACGCCATTCCCGGTGTATCACCACGAACATTAAAATCTAGGTTTTTACTATCAACGAGTTTGACTTGCTTCATAACTCACTCCTGCTTTGCCATTTTGCTAATTGGATACGCGTTTTTACTCCCATGCCTAAAAAAGGCTCTGGCGGATTCAAACAAGGCATCCCTGTCACTTGCTGTATGTCATCCAATGATTTAGATGTCGCACCTACGACATAGTCAGCTAACAGCGTTCCAGAAATGGTTCCCCACGCGGCACCAACACCATTGTCACAAGCGCTGGCATAAACACCTTCATCTAATTGACCAAAAAAGTTAGTAAAGTTACGAGAGATGGCATATACCCCACCCCATGTGTGAGTAAATGGTACGTCGGCCAGCTCGGGGTAACGCGCCAAAAAGACTTGACGATGATCGTCTCGGATTTGCTCTCTGACTTTATCGTTCATGCTTGAGCCATACTTCGGCACATGTTTGTAAGTATTTCGGATCAAAATACGTCGATCGGCGGTCATACGTAACGTCGTTCCCGCATGATCAGCTGGGGTTAGGCCCCAATTCAGCTCTCCTCCGTATCGCTGCATTTCTGCGTCAGTCAATGGACGCGTCCAGCTTGCAAACGTCATCACTGGCAGTAATCTGTTTTTAAGGTAACCAAACTCACGAGTAAAAATGCTGGTGCCAAGTAACAGTTCAGTGGTTTCAACAGAACCACTATCTCCATGTAATACCCAGTAACCGTTTTCTTTACTAAGTTTGCGGATTGGCGAGTTTTCTAACACCTCGACATTCTCTGGAAGGCTTTCCCCTAGCCCACGCACCAGAGCAGCAGGTTGCATTAAATAACCACCTGGCGTGTAAATTGCGCGGCTGTAGTAATTTGTCCCTAAGACTTTCGCTAGCTCACTGCCATTAACATGGAAATATGGTTCGCCAAGGTCTTTCATTAGGTGCTCAAAGTGATCGAGATACGCTTCACCGCGCGCCCCTACGGCTCCTTGATATTTGCCCTTTGCTGACCACTGACAAGAAATACTGTGCTTCGACACTAAAGTGTCTAGCTGAGCAATCGCAGAACGGTTGAGCGATAATAACTTTTGTTTGTGCTCAGGATCGGGATGCTCAAGTGAAAACTTATGAGGCAAATCGATCACAAAGCCCGAATTTCTCCCTGACGCCCCTTGGCCGATACGTTGCGCATCAATCAGTATAATTCGTGCGTTAGGCTGAAGCTCAGCTAAACGTCTTGCCATAGCTAGTCCAGCGAAACCGGCACCTAGCACGGCATAGTCAGCAGTTTGTTTACCTTTTAACGCTGGTTTTTCTGCAATACTTGGCAACGCATGGTACCAACCACATGTTGCATCATCATTGGGTAAATGAATCATCTTCTTTCTCCGTTACGCTGCTGACAGTTTCAATGACAACTGATCTAGCCAAGGACCACGTAATGACTGTACTTTTCTTCCTAGCAACGCAAAGCCAAGCATCGTTCCCTCAGGAGAATAAAACGCAGCGGTCAATTCATCTGCCTGACTCTCGATATACCATTGTCCCAGTTCGTTCGGGGCAACCGGGAAAATAGTGAGTGGAAGAATCGGCGTTTTTACAATCACAGGAGTTGGCGTTAACGAGATTGACGCGACATCGCCTAGCAAGCTTTTCGCTACGGAAGGAATCATTTGATTAATCGGCGCAATATACGGCTGCCAACCTTGCTCGGTTTCAACACAGTCGCCTATCGAGTAAATACTCTCATCACTCGTCTGGCCAAATTGATTCACTTTAATGCCGCGGCCCACTTCGAGCCCCGCTTGCTCAGCCAGCGATACATTTGGCTTGAGTCCAACCGCGCTTAGCACTAGGTCTGCTTCAATTTTCTTGCCACTGTTTAGATGCAAAACCGCGCTTGATTCGGACCTTGGCTCGATTCTGGCGATACTGTCTTGTAGAGCCCATTGCACGCCTCGATCTGCAAGTGCACTTTGTAATGATTCACCCAACTGTTGCGGGATCAAACGCTCCATTGGCCATTGACCTAACCCGATAACTGTCACTTCATAACCGCTTTCGATCAGGTCATTCGCGAACTCACAGCCAATTAAGCCATCGCCGAGGATTGCGATGCGCTTTTTGTTCTGTAGCTGAATTCTGAAACGGCGGTAATCAACTAAGTCGTTCACACTCATAACACAAGAGCGATCTCCCTCAATTGGGATTTCAATCGGTGATGCACCTGTTGCCAGTACCAAGCGGCTATAGGCGTATTTGCCGATAGAGGTGTGTAGCGTTGAATTGGCACGATCGATATGCTCAACGCGGGTATGCGGGTAAACGCGGACATTGAGACGGCTTTCCCACTCCAACGCGCTCTCACTTTGTAGCGCGTCGCCATCTTTCTTCATGGCCAGTGCATTAGACAAGGCTGGCTTGCTGTACAGTGCGCCATCATCAGCGGTAAAGACAGTGATCGGAACCGTCTCAGATTGTGCTCTAAGTGCCGCAGCCAACTGGTAACCGCTGTGGCCACTACCGATGATAACGATAGGGTCAGCTGAAAATATAGGTTGAGTGGCTTCAGATGGAAGTGGCTGAGCCGCATTTGGCTGAACAGACGATCCTACCGATACCGAAGACACTGCAGCGACCTCTTCTACTGGCGCATCGTCGGTGATTTCGATCATTTCAAAATCAGCCTTACCCACTAAACAGTCAGGACATAACCAGTCATCCGGTACATCTTCCCATGCTGTTCCTGGTGCAATGCCATCGGATGGCCAACCTTGTGCTTCATCATAGATTAAGCCGCAAATAATACAGAGCCACTTTCTCATCACTTATACTCCAACTACCTTGTTCAGAATTTCCGTGTTTACAAACCGCTGTCAGATTTGTTGTGATTCCATCAACCTCGCCCTAGCTTGTAGTCTGAAATCCAAGCCGGTACGAGGTGATGAAAATACAGTTACACGGTAGCTATACGTTGCTGTCTTGCTGCAAACGAATGGCAATATTGCGTGTCTGGACGTAGCTATATATCGCTTCTTGTCCTTTTTCTCGCCCAAACCCGGACAAGCCCACGCCACCGAATGGTGTTTCGATGCCACCAGCAAACCATTCATTGATGAACACTTGTCCACCACGCAGTTGCTGTGCCACACGCAATGTTTGGTTTAGGCTTTCACCAAAGACACCAGCAACCAGGCCAAAATCAGTGCCATTCGCGATATCGATCGCTTCGTGTTCAGTTTCAAACGGTGTAATTACCAGTACAGGGCCAAACACTTCTTCTTGAGCAATACGCATATCTGGTGAGGCTTCAATCACCGTTGGTGCCACAAAGTAACCCGATAAATCAGGTGCGTAGCCACCCGTTAGGATATTCGCGCCGTCGGCTTTTGCTTGTTCTATCATTTCAAGCACGCGAGCTTGTTGATCAGCAGATACCAACGGTGTGATGTCCGGCTGGCTTTCGCCTTGACCAATAGTTAGGCTTTTTGCCATTTCCACTACCGCCGCTTTTACTTCTTCATAACGCTCTTTTTGAATCAGCAAACGAGACATTGCCGAGCACACTTGACCAGCGTTAAAGAAAATACCGACCTGAACGCTTTTCAAAAGTGTTTCAAGGTTCGCATCTTTCAGTGCGATAGCAGCCGATTTACCACCCAGCTCCATCACCGATGGAGTAGCGCGTTGCGCTGAATCTTGCAGGATGCGTTGGCCGGTTAGAACGGAACCCGTAAAGACAATTTGATCGACCTCTTGGTGCTGCACCAAATGACTGCCAACGACTGAGCCTTTGCCACATAGCAAGTTAATCGTGCCTTTTGGGAAGCCCGCTTTTTCAATCGCTTGAATCAACAGCGTCATGGCAAGTGGGGAAATCTCTGGCGATTTGATCACCACTGCGTTACCTGCGGCTAATGCAGGTGCCAATGAGCGTGCACAAATAGAGACAGGGAAATTCCACGGCACAATCTGCACCGACACGCCAAACGGCACATATTGAGTGAAGTCGACATAGTCTTTACCCAACGGAATTGACGTGCCTTCCAGCTTGTCGGCCATGCCAGCGTAGTATTCGAAGTAACGTGCCGACTCTAAAAACTCATCTTTGGCATCTTGCAAAGATTTCCCATTTTCACGACAGGCAACTAACCCACCTTCATCAACCATTTCACGAATAGCTGCGGCGGCTTTTAACATCCACTCGGTTCTGACGGCTGGACGAACGTCCGAAAGAAGACCTTGCTTGACTACTCGACGTGCCGCTGCCATTGCGCGATCGGCATCGGTGATAGTGGCTTCTGCAATCGTCGCATACGCTTCGGCTGTGCCAGGATTCATGACGGTCAGCGCTTGCTCTGAATCGCACCACTCACCATCAATATAATTAAGGTAATGCATCATATTACTGCTCCAGTGCCGCTTTCACTTGCTTTGCCAACCAGGTTTGGAAGAAATGCGTCGGAACATCCATTTCTGGTGAGAACACACCACCACCAAAGCCAGGTGAGTAACGACCTTCCTGCATGCCTTCGACCGCTCCAATATCTTCGCCGAACACGACTCGCCACGACTCAACGGTAGCGGTACGACACGCAGCAAACTCATCTTTCGTTGCTTCATCACCCACATAGAAAACACGTAGGTGCTCAACACTCTTATTCGCAGTGATTGGTTCAATCATCATTGCAAAGGCATGATCGGCTTGAATACCAAGCAACACGTTTGGAAAGAGTGCAACGTATTCTGCATGACGCAGTTTATCTTCTGGCCAGCTTGGAAATTTAGGTAAGTGTGTTCCTGCTGTATCAGAAAGGTTGTACGCGAGACTACCTTGACCAGCAAAGCGCTCTGCAAACATGATGTTGTAGTGATCCTCTAGGCGAGAATAACTGTTCAAACTCGGATGCACCCAAGGTAAGTGGTAAGCCTCGCAGTAGTTTTCTACGGCAAGCTTCCAGTTACTTTTCACTTCGATCTCTAAGTTGCCACCCATGTTCACGCGGCGAAGAAGCCCTAACCCATCTTCACCTAAGAACTGCTGCCAACGTTGCTCTAGTGGCGCGATATGATCTTCAAAGCTTTCTGCATTGCCCGATAAGTTAACGAATACCATGTCCATCCAAACAGCTGAACGAAGTGGCTTAAGGCCGTGTTTTTCACACTTAAATCGATCATCTTTGTGTTTTGCGATACCACCAATGTGTGGTGTGCCTTTTAGATTGCCGTCAAGATCGTACGTCCATGAATGGTAAGGACAGCGAATCATGCCTTGAACTTCGCCTGCCTCATGCACCAGCTTCATACCACGATGACTACATACGTTGTGGAAGACTTGGACTTCACCTTGACGATTTCTCATCATGAGTAGTGGAAGATTCATGAAATCAAGTGGCATCACATAACCATTTTTAAGCAGGTCTGATGCAAAACCAATGCATACCCAAGTGTTACCAAACACCTGATCACGCTCAAAGGTAAAATACTCTTCGCTAGTGTAGGCCTGATTCGGCATTCCTGTTGCTTCACTGATTGGGTTCAGTACATTATCAACAAGTTCAACAGGAATAATGGTTTGGTTGACATTGCTCATATTCTTATCTCCGAGAGTCGAGTTGCATCCAGTGCGTACAACATCGTGTTGTGTTAGTGGAGATGATTTTGATTAACAACCCAGCAACAAACAAACGACTTTTTCGCCGGGTTTGGATGAGTTTTTGTCATTCATGCATTGATCTCAAACAACAAAATAACCTTTTAATTAACAAGGTTCTTCTTGTCATGATTAATACTCATTAACCGATGAGTATTAATCAGTTGAAACACAAAAGCCCTCTCTCTACTCTCTTTCAAAAATTAACAATAACGCAACAAACAATAACGCTAAAACAAAAGCACTGTGAGGGATGCCTATGAGAGCAACATCTGGGATATTGAAAGGACTCAATCCGACTGTGACTATCGCATCAAAGATCGTCGTTATCGGTTTTGTACTTTTCTGCGCCATTCTCGCCAACCAAGCGGGCCAATACTTCGAAACGATTTCCGGCATTTTGCTACAGAATATGAAGTGGTTTTACATCGGACTTGTTTCACTCGTTGTCGGTTTTCTTCTTTACCTTATGGTTAGTCGATATGGGCATATTCGTTTGAGTAAAGATGACGAAAAACCAGAGTTTAGTTATTTGTCTTGGGTATCCATGCTTTTTTCCGGAGGCATGGGGATAGGCTTAATTTTCTGGTCGGTCGCCGAACCGATGTGGCATTACGCTGACAACCCATTTACTCAAGGCCTGACCAATGAAGCCGCAACAACATCAATGAAACTGACATTCTTTCACTGGGGTCTACATCCTTGGTCTGTCTTTATTATTGTTGCACTCGCATTAGCCTACTTTTCCTACCGTAAAGATCTGCCTTTTACCCTACGCTCTATCTTGTACCCTTTGATTGGCGATCGTATTTATGGGCCTATCGGGCACACGGTTGATATCCTAACAGTCGCGGTGACTGCTTTCGGTATCTCTCAAACCTTGGGGATGGGAGTTATCCAAATAAACTCTGGTTTGAATCAAGCCTTTGGTCTAGACATTAGTTTGGGGATTCAACTCTTTATTATCGTTTCCCTTTGTACTTGTGCGGTTGCGTCGGTGCTATCTGGTGTAGGGAAAGGTATTCGCCGTTTATCAGAATGGAACATGCTGCTTTCACTCGCACTCATGCTGGTCGTACTTTACATTGGCCCAACTCGCTATATCTTGAATACGCTACTTGAAAGCACGGGGCTTTATGCACAAAACATTGTCGGTATGAGCTTATGGAGCGATGCACAGAATGACTCTGGCTGGCAAAACTGGTGGACGGCTTATTACTGGCCTTGGTGGATGACTTGGGCACCTTTCGTTGGCATGTTTGTAGCTCGTATCTCTAAAGGGCGCACAATACGTGAACTTATCGGTGGTGCTCTCATAGTTCCTACGCTGATCACGTTTTTATGGATTTCAGTATTTGGTGGCGCAGCGTTAAAGGTAGAGCAAGACGCTCGTGTTGCTCATCAAGAGCAAATCACTGCGGCACAAGAAGCCAAACAAACACCACCTGCGGATTTTTCTGGCGGCCCGATTCTTGAAGCGACTAAAGCCGATACGACACGCGCTTTGTTTACGCTATTCGACAATCTAGATACAGGTATGTTTGGTAAACTACTTAGCGTACTTGCGTGTTTATTACTCGGTACTTATTTCATTACCTCCGCTGACTCAGGTACCTTAGTTCTATGTACCCTCGATGCCGCTGGACACAGTGAACCTCCCACGTCTATACGCGTATTGTGGGGGATCATGATCGCCGCCATTGCGGGAGTGCTTCTATATGCAGGAGGGTTAAAAGCAATGCAAACGGCCTCCATTATTGCCGGTTTCCCTATCGCCATTTTTATCGCGGTGATGAGCTTAACGCTATTTCATAGTATTCGACGCGAGCCTAAGCCATGGGCAATGCTGCCTGAGCATGTTCACCCAGAGCAAGAGAAACTTGATGGTCCTGTTGAACCGCTTGTTGAAAGCAAAACAGTGGTTTCCGAGCCTATCGCTTCAACATCCTCACTAAAAGATGATTCCACACTTAATCAGGGACCAGTACTAAGTTAGTGCGTCGTTTCATCAATCAATTAAAAAAGCGGGAACTGATATTCCCGCTTTTTTAACATTACCAAACTCTGTTATTTTCTCTGCTTATTGATTTAAGCTAAGCCTCGATCACCCACTTCATCTGGCAACTGATGCAAAAGCCATTCTCTAAAACGTTTGACGCTGGCAGGGATTAAACCTCTATTTTTAGGTTCAAGCATAGAAAAATTGGAAGGTGTTGAAAGCACGTGTTCGACTGGTCTAACCAAAGCACCACTTTGTAAATAGTCGTCCACTAATGAGCCCCAGGCTAACGCGATGCCCTGACCATTAATTGCCGCTTGTAAAAGCATTGGATAGTTATTGATGTTCATGCGATTGCGAGGCGAAATATTTGGCAACCCCACACTCGCAAACCACTGCTCCCAATTCACCCAATCTCTTTGAGACTCTTCCAGATAGAGTAACGTTTTATTGAAGATTTCTTCTGGCTCACTAGGCTGGCCGATTTTCTCTAAATAAAGCGGGCTACACACAGGGAATACTTCTTCTGAAAATAGCGTTGTCACGTCCATTTCCGCAGGTGGAGTGCGACAATAAAACAAGGCGATATCGCAATCTAATCGGCGTAAGTCCAACACATTATCTGAGGCCAATATTCTTATATCGATGTCATCATGTTCATTTTGAAATTGAGCAACCTTAGGCAACAACCACAAGGCTGCCATTGCATTTGTCGTCGCAACCGTGATCTTTTGTTCGCCCTGCCACTTCTTCACTTCACCCGTGATTTGAGCAATATCGAGTAAAGATTGGCTGACAGCTTGATAATATTGAAGACCTGTAGGCGTTAAATTAATGCTTCGATTGGCTCGCGTGAACATAGCCTTGCCTAAGTATTCTTCTAATTGTCTAATTTGGCGACTGATAGCACCTTGGGTCACGTTTAGCTCGTCAGCGGCTAACGTAAAACTCAAGTGCCGCGCCGATGCTTCAAACGCAACGAGGCTATTTAAAGGTGGGAGGGGTTTGATTTTCATGTATCTTCCAGTAAGGCAGTATTGTAATTATTTTTATTCCCGGCAATCTTATGTTGCACGTGGATAATGCCATTCTGGACAACACCTCAAAAACGACAATTTATAAATGATAAAAAATAGAGATGAATCATAAATTGTTGTGAGATAGGCAACCGTATACAGTTTCGTGGCTACAAAGAGCACAAAAAAGAGGAGCAGTTACTCCTCTTATGCTTAGCCTTTTGGTCATTTTCTCCGAGTTAGCCCATTTACCCTATTGCCAGTTTAGTACTCACGTAACGCGCTTTTTTCTTTCTTGGGCTGGCTAAGAAGTACGCCAAAGTAAGTGGGCCTAATCGTCCCATAAACATCATGAAGATGATCACTAACTCACCCGGTTCGGACAAACTGCCCGTTAAGCCTCGCGACAAACCAACCGTACCCAGTGCCGAGACCGCTTCGAACATAATGTCTAACATAGACGCTTTCTCTGTCAGTAACAGCGTGAATATGGCAAACCAAGTCACGCCCACCGAGATCAGAGTCAGCGCCAATGCCTTGCTGATGGTCTCTTTGGGAATCTCGCGTTGAAAGGCGTAGGTTGCTTCATCGCGACGCAAATAGCTGTAAGTTGCCAAGACTAACACCATAAATGTCACAACTTTAATACCACTTGCCGTGCTCAATGATCCACCGCCGATAAACATCAACACCAGAATGATCGCCGTTGTGGCATCTTCCAACTGATCGATAGCTAAAGTGTTGAACCCTGCCGTTCTTGGCGTCACCGCCTGAAACCACGATGCCCACCATTTCCCTGCTTCGCTCAACGGGGCAAGCGTGTTGGGGTTGTCATATTCAATCAGATAAATCGCGATAAGTGCCACCACGTTAATGATCATCGTGCCTAAGATCATCATTCGACTGTAAACGGTGAGTCGGTGCCAACGGCGATTGCGTTTTAAGTCAATCCAAACCGAGAAGCCTAAACCACCAATAATGAACAAACTGGTAATGGTGAAGTTAACGACCGGGTCGTCCACGTAAGGCATTAAGCTATCGATACTCAACGCAAAACCTGCATTGTTAAACGCACTGATGGTGTAGAAGAAACCATGGAACAAACTGGTTTTCCAGCCCAGCTCTTCACTCCAATAAACGCTCAAAATAGTAAAACCAATAAGTTCAACGAGCAGAGCGAACATCAATACAGATTTAGCAGTGGCAATGAGTGTCGACGAGTCAGTTTGGTTGAACGCCTCTCTCGCGACGGCTCGCTCCAAAAAGCCAATTTTTCCGCCCAGAGCCAGCAAGGTCACGATGGCAAACGTCATTAAACCTAGGCCACCACATTGAATCAGGAAAGCAATAACCACTTGCCCAAAAGGCGTAAACGCCGTGCCCGTGTCCACCACAACTAATCCCGTCACCGTAATGGCTGATGTCGCAGTAAACAGGCTTTGAATCCAAGTGATGGGTGCTGTGGTGGCAATCGGCAGTTTGAGTAAGACCGTGCCGAGCATGATCAAGCACGCAAAGCTGAGGCTAAGTATCAGCGGCGGTGCGCCCAACAATTTTTTGCCCGCTTTGGGTTTTCGCTCGATCGGGATAATAGAGGGATGCCACAAAACCATGTTACACCAACCTTGGAGCGACGTATTTCAGCTCAGCGCGACTACCGCAAAGCAACAGCGTGTCGAACTCATTAAGCACAAACTCATCATTGATATTGGTGTAGACGGCTTCTTCGCGCTTCACCAAGATAGGCTGAATGTTGTAACTGCCTCGGCTGATCAACTTAGAAAGCGGCGTATCGTGCAGATTGGATTTAACGTGGATTTCCACCACATACAAGCCATGCCCCATTTCTAAATAGTTGTTCACCATCGGATAGTTGAGTGCCTGCGCGACTCTTACGCCCATCTCCTCTTCCGGATGAATAATGCGTTGTACACCAAGCTTAGACACGATGGTGTGGTGCGCTTTGGTGCTCGCTTTGACCCAAATGGATTTCACACCCAGATTTTTCAGCGCCAGCGTACACAACAAACTGGCTTGCATGTCTTCGCCAATCGCCACCAACACCACATCACTGTTCGCTAGCGCTAATTCTCTGAGTGCACCTTCGTCTGTTGCGTCACATATGACCGCTTGCGTTAACTCTTCGACGTATTTTTCGACGATTTTCGGGTCGCTATCCACCCCCGTTACGGTGTGTCCAAGATGAATAAGTTCTAAGCTGGCGGCAACGCCAAATCGCCCTAAACCAATTACTGTAAAGTGAGCCATATCAATCCCTAACTGTGTTTTATGTATAGAAAATGCTAATGCGCTAAGGGCTAGACTGACTTTCCGTCACGAAAAATAGGCAACACGAATCCTGTTCGAGTGCCGATAACCAGCACTAAACCTTGGCATTAACGTTGATTAAATTTGGAATTTAGTGGTGCTTGGACGTCTCAAGCACTAAACGATAACCCAGCCCCGGCTCGGTTTTTAATAGCCGCTGTTCGTCAGCACTATCGTTCAGTTTTTTGCGTAGTTGACTCACTAACACGCGTAAGTAGTGAGTATCTTCGATATGACTTTTTCCCCAAATTACCGATAGCAAATGAGTTTGCTCAATGAGTTTTCCCGGCTTGAGAATCAACTGTTCAATGAAGGAAAACTCTTTCTTGGTGAGTGGAATTTCCCTCTGATCCAACCAAAATTGGTGAGTACTTTTGATGATTTTGACTCGGCCAGCCACCAGCTCATCAGCGACGGCTTGCTCATCCACCAAATCTCGAACCAGCACTTTGATGCGCGCGATGAGCTCTTTTACGCCAAAAGGCTTGCTCAAGTAATCATTCGCGCCCGCTTCTAAAAGGCGGATTTTTTCCTCTTCTTGATCGCGAGCTGTCAGCACTAGCACTGGCGTTTTATACGTCTGACGAAGCGTAGTGAGAAACTCCGTTCCATCGCCGTCGGGCAAGCCTAAATCAAGCAGAATAACGTGCGGTGAATGCGCTTCGAAACACGCTTTAGCTTCTGCAATGGTACTCGCGCCAATGTAATCAAACCCTTCAGCAGACAGCGAAATACGAATAAAGGTATGAATGCGAGGCTCATCGTCCACGACTAAAACTTTGTAACTCACGCCTGCTCTGCTCCTTGATTGAGGGGAAGTCGAATGCGGATCAGCGTCCCTTCTGATACTGGCATAGATTGAATCTCTCCTTGGTGCGCGGTGATGATGCCTTTGGCAACCGCGAGTCCCATTCCGGTGCCTGAATCGGCCGATTTGTTGTTCGCGCCGGAATAGAAAAGGCTGAATATTTTTTCCGCATCTTCAGCTTTGATGCCAATCCCCATGTCCCGAACATCAATCACGCACGACGAACCCTGCTTAGAAAGAGAAACCTCAACAGATTCACTCTCTGGCGAAAATCGCATGGCATTATCCAGCACATTAAAAATCGCTTGTTCGATGAGCGAACGACTTACTGACAAATAGCCAACGGCATAATCCATATTCATGGATACTTTCTCGGTGTAATTCGGCAAACGAGAAACCGCATCCTGCACAATATTCGCAATAGGCTCATCTTTTTTGGTAATTTTTAATGTGCCATGTTGGAGCTTAGTCGCCTGTAAGAGGTTCTCTATATATTGATGCAAGCGGTGGCTTTCTGAAGTCGCACTGTCGAGCAATTCTTTGCGCTCTAAGTCATTGAGCTTGGGCATGTACTCGTTGAGTGTGGTCAGTGTTCCAATAATGGTTGCTAGCGGCGTGCGTAGGTCATGGGACACCGATAGCAGGATGCTATTTTGCAGCTTGGTTTGTTTTAACTCGCCCTGCTGGCGACGATAAAGATCTGCAAAAGTGCTGGTGATAAATGCCACCACCATAAACACGACTAGATTAAAAATGTCTTCCGGACGAAACATCTGCAAAGAGTAACGAGGCGTCGTGAAAAAGAAGTTGAAGCTCAGCGCTTCGATCACCGCCGCCGCATAAGCGAATCGCGAGTTGCATTGAAATGCCACCACCACGACGGCTAACTGCAAAATCAGCAGGACGGCAGCCGTAGAGCCAAACAGTTGGTCTAACAGCCATGAGGCCACAACCGCGCCAACAATCACGATGGCAGAAAAGAGAAATGTGTTATCTCGCCAATGAGCAAACATAAAGTACATCAACCAAAATTCGATGTAGAAAACTTTAGCAAAAGCCCATTCGGAGTTCGCGTAAAAAAAGCGTAAAAAATTCAATAACGACAGTGAGTTATAAACATAATCATCATTAAGTTGGCCTAACTCAATGAATAATCACAAGTTAACGTTGCCCATTAACGCCTACTTACTCGGTATAAACGACAGACACAAAAAAGAGGAGCATTTGCTCCTCTTTCGTGTAGCGTCATATTAGATGACTTGCAGTTGAGCATCACCTTGCTCAGACAAAAAGCCGCCGGTTTGATGCTTCCACAACTGAGCGTAAACGCCGCCCAATTGCAGCAGCTCGTGGTGTGAGCCTTGCTCAATGATTTTGCCGTCATCCATCACAATCAAACGATCCATCGCGGCAATCGTTGATAAACGGTGAGCAATTGCAATCACTGTTTTTCCTTCCATCAGAACTTCAAGGTTTTCTTGAATTGCCGACTCCACTTCTGAATCAAGTGCAGACGTTGCTTCGTCCATGATCAAAATTGGTGCGTTTTTCAGCAGCACGCGAGCAATCGCCACACGTTGACGCTGACCGCCAGACAACTTCACGCCGCGTTCACCCACTTCAACGTCATAGCCAACGTTACCTTGCTCGTCTCTTAGAGATTGAATGAAATCATGAGCGTGTGCTTTTTCAGCAGCTGCGATAACGGCATCCATTGAAGCATCTGGATCACCGTAAAGAATGTTTTCCTTAATTGAGCGATGTAGCAAAGAGGTGTCTTGCGTGATCATACCAATGTGTTGGCGCAGCGACTCTTGTTCGACTTGAGAAATATCCTGTCCATCAATACAAATTTTCCCCGTATTTACGTCGTAAAAACGCAGCAACAGGTTAACCAACGTGGATTTGCCTGCCCCTGAACGACCGACAATACCGACTTTTTCGCCCGGTTTGATGGTCAGGTTCAAGTTCTCAAATACCGCCTTTTCATCACTGTAGTTAAAACCTACGTGATCAAAGCAGATCTCACCTTGAGAGATTTGCAGAGGCTTGGCATTTGGTATGTCTTTCACTTCAACGTCGTTTGAAATCGTATTAATACCGTCTACTACCGTACCGATGTTTTCAAACAGTGCGCTAACTTCCCACATGATCCACTTCGACATTCCTTGTACGCGCAACGCAATACTAATGGCAATCGCAATAGCACCAATTGTTACAGCGTGATCTAGCCATAGATAAACCGAAATGGCACTGATAGACATCAGCAGTAAATAGTTGATGGCATCGACACTAAACAGCAAACAAGTCACCATGCGCATTTGGCGGTAAACCGTCACCAAAAACTGCTTCATGCTGCTTTCTGCGTATTCCAACTCTCGCTGTGAATGAGCGAATAGTTTTACGGTAGAAATGTTGGTGTAAGAATCGACAATGCGCCCAGTCATTACAGAGCGAGCATCCGCTTGCTCTGTCGCTACTTGTTTCATTTTAGGGATAAAGTAGAACTGGATAACCGCGTACATTCCTATCCAAATCACAATAGGCAACATCAGCAAACCATCGGCCTCGCCCATCATCCAAAGCATCGAAAGAAAATAAACGCTGATATAAACCAGTACATCCACCAACTTCATGACCGTTTCTCGTACCGCTAACGCACTTTGCATCACTTTGGTCGCAACTCGGCCTGCAAAGTCACGTTGGAAAAATCCAACCGCTTGTTTTAGCAAGTAACGGTGAATCAACCAACGGATAGACATCGGGTAGTTACCCAATAACGTTTGGTGCATCACCATTGAGTGGACAAAACCGAGAGCTGGCATCACAACCGCCACTAAGAACAGCATCATTAGCATGCGATCACCCTGATCTTGCCAGAATGTTGCGCGATCCTGATTAGAGAGAATATCGACGAGCTCACCCATGTAACGCAACAGCGTCACCTCAGTAATGGCAATAAGCGCACTGAACACAGCCATGACAAGTAAAGGGGCTTCAAAGCCACGAGTGTAAAAGCGACAGAAGCCAAAAAGTGTCTTCGGTGGCTTTTCGGTTTCCATCTGGGGAAAGGGTTGGGTCAGTTTTTCAAACCAATTGAACATAACAACGACTTTAAGTACCGCGAATGAATTTGCGAACGTTTTACTATCTTTTGATACAAAAGTCAGTAAAATACCGAAACAAAAGTTCAAATGATAATAATTACAATTAAGCTTAGCGTTAATCATAATTGTCGGGAATATATTTATGACAAAGAATAACTTACTGACCATCGCGATCCGTAACGCGTTGGTCTGTGCTTTGGCACCAACAGCAGCAGTGGTTGCATTCACAGCACAAGCTCAAGAAGACGTTGTACAAGATGACATTATTGCAATGGAGACCATTACGGTCACCGCGCAAGCACTTAAAGTAGAAACCCCTGCGGCAGAAACGCCGCGCAGCGTATCTATCATTTCTGAAGATGAACTTCGTGTTCGTGCACCGCAAAAATTGGACGAAGCATTACGCTACACATCTGGCGTAACCGCTCAGCCTTATGGCGCCGACAACGACACCGATTGGTTCAAAGTTCGCGGTTTTGATGCTGCTACTTACCTAAACGGCAACCGCCTATTCCGCGATGGTTACTACACATGGTTGGTCGAACCTTACGGCCTAGAAAGTGTGGAAGTGGTTAAAGGCCCATCAGCTATTCTGTTTGGTGAATCGGCACCAGGCGGTATCGTGAATGCGGTGCAGAAAAAACCAACGTTTACGCCTCAAGGTGAAGTAAAAGTCGAAGTAGGCAACAACCAACACCAGTCTGTAGGTTTTGACATTGCTGATGAAGCAAACGACGCTGGCACAATCCGCTACCGTTTAGTTGGCCTGATGACAAGCCAAGATGGCGAACTGGACGGCACTAACAACGAGCGTTTTTATCTAGCGCCAAGCGTCGAGTTCGACATTTCTGACCGTACAATGCTGACCATTTTGGCTACTTACCTTCGTGATGACGGTGTGCCAACCAACCCATTCTTCCCAGCAGCAGGAACTTTGATTGGTTCTAACTTTGGCAAAATCGATCCTTCGACTAACCTTGGTCAGCCAAACTACGATAAATACGAACGCACGCAGTTCTCTCTAGGTTACTTGCTAGAGCACGACATCAATGACACGTGGTCATTCTCTCAAAACCTCAACTACGGCTCCAATGAGTTGTACTTGCGCAGCTCTTACGCATTCTCAAACAACGATCCTGCGAAAGAAGAATTAGCGCAAGGCATCGTATTCCGTGACGGCAAAAACCAGAGCATCACATTCGACAATAACGCTGTCGGCAACTGGATGACTGACAACGCAGAGCACACGGTGCTTGTCGGTATGGATCTGCAATTCCACAAAACCGATGGCGACGAGCAGGACAACTACGCGTTTGGCACCATCAACCCGTGGAACCCAGTTTACGGCAACTTCACCCCTCTTGATCCTGCCAACAACGTGAAACGTGAGATTGAGAAATCTCAAGCAAGTGTCTACTCACAATACCAATTGAAACTGCATGAACAGTGGATTGGTAACATCGGTGCTCGTTACGACTGGGTGAAAACAGAAAACTCTGGCAAAGGCGCAGGCGTTGATCAAAACGAATCTCGTGATGATGGTCAGTTGTCTCTCAGCGCGGGTGTGATGTTCCTTGCAAACAATGGTCTGTCACCTTACGCAAACTACTCTCAGTCGTTTGAAGTGATCAGTACAATTGATACAGCAACCAATGAGCTTTACAAACCGCTGGAAGGCGAGCAAGTAGAAGTGGGTGTGAAGTATGAGCCAAGCTTTATGGATGGCTTTATCAACCTTGCATGGTTCGACATTACGCAGAAGAACGCGTTGGTGACCAACCCTTCAACATGGATCGCGACACAAACGGGTGAAGTGACTTCTCAAGGTATTGAGCTAGAAAGCACGGCGCAGCTAACCGACGATCTAAAACTGATGGCAAGCTACACCTACACTAAAGCGAAAACTGATGAGAGTTTTGGCCAAGGTAAAAAACAAGCCGCACTTATTCCTGAACACCAAGCTTCTGCATGGGTAGACTACAGCGCCTACAGCCTGATTCCTGGCCTCAATATCGGTACTGGTGTGCGCTACGCAGGTGAGTCAAAAGATAACCCTAAGAGCTCTAACCTAACTGTTCCTTCAGTCACTCTTTGGGATGCGTCAGTCACTTACGACATCACTTCACAGTGGCAAGCACAGCTAAACGTGAACAACATTCTGGATAAAGAGTTTGTTTCAGGTTGCGATTACTGGTGTTACTACGGCCAGTCTCGCTCTGTCATGCTAAACGCAAACTACCGCTGGTAATTGAACTTCCTACTCCCCTCTCTTGAGGGGAGTTTTCTCCTAAGAGTCATCCATGTTTCAACTGTCTAATATTGAGATCGTTCGAGGTGGACGTCAGATCCTCGGCATCGACCAACTAAACATCCCAACGAATGAACTGACTGTCGTTTTGGGCCATAACGGTTCAGGCAAATCGACACTGGTGAACCTGCTTTCTGGTCAAATGTCACCAGATAAAGGCACGGTAACACTAAACGATGCTTCCCTTTCATCACTCAAAACCAAAGAGTTGGCAAAGCAGATCGCCTATTTGCCACAAAAGCTGCCCTCTTCGGCTGGTTTAACGGTAGAAGAGCTAGTGCGCTTAGGCCGCTTTCCGTGGCGTGGCGCACTTGGTCGTTGGAAACCTGAAGACAAACAGATTATCGCTGAAGCCATGGCTCGCACTGGCGTAGCTCCGTTTGCTCAAGCATTAGCGGACGATTTATCGGGTGGTGAGCGCCAACGCGCTTGGGTGTCTATGCTGTTGGCTCAACAATCACCGATTTTGATCCTAGATGAACCGACCTCCGCGCTCGATGTTCACCATCAATTTCAACTGATGGCGCTACTGGCAGAGCTGAATCGAACCGAGAACGTAGGCATTATCGTGATCCTTCACGATTTGAACTTAGCACTGCGCTACGCAACCCACATAGTTGCGCTCAAAAAAGGTCAAATTGCGTTCGAAGGCAACGCCGACATGTTGTTAGATGAGGAGCGCCTCTCTGAGTTGTATGAGTCACCGATTAAGCTCATTGATCATCCAACTCCAGCCAACACATTGGCGAGCCAAAAGGTGGCTGTTGTATGCGCATAATAGCTCGTTTACTTACTGTGGTTACACAATCTGCTTTTCTGTTAGCATTTTTTATGACTAATGCAAATGCAGTCATCACCGTTACCGATGAATATGGTGAGCATAGTTTTGAGCAAGCGCCGCAGCGCGTTATCGCCTTAAATTGGGATATCCTAGAACAAGTTTTGGCGCTAGACGTGGAACCAATTGCCGCCCCCAATTTACCAGGCTACCGCCAATGGGTGGTTAATCCGTATGCGCCAGAGTCAATCGAAGATATTGGAACCCGAGCCGAGCCCAACTTAGAAAAAATCGCCAGCTTGAAGCCAGATGTCATCCTTGCTGCGTCTCCACAGCAAGACTTGATTCCGTTACTCAAACAAATTGCTCCGGTAATCTATTTACCTAATTTTTCCGAAAGTGAGGCCGCTGCTGAAACGGCCATTCGTCACTTTCGTACGCTCGGCAAGCTATTCAATAAAGAGGCACTTGCTGAACAGAAACTGGCAGAATTAGATGCTTCATTTGCGCAGATGCGCCAGCGAATTCGCCACTATTACTCTGAACCACTCAGTGTTCTGGTGATGCGTTTTTCAACGCCGAATACGGTGTTTCTTGCAACCGAAAATTCCACCACAGACTACGTGGTCAGAAAGCTGGGATTACACGCTCCAATTAAAGAGGCTCCACGTGCGTGGGGCGTAAAGCAAGATCGGATTAATCGACTTCAAAACCTTCAAAACAGCTACGTTCTCTACGTACAACCTTTCCCAGAAGAACGCAAACTGAAAGATTCGCCACTTTGGCAAGCGATGCCGTTTGTAAAGAAGCTGCGGGTAAATTCAGTCAGAGCAGTGTGGGCGTATGGCGGTGCTATGTCTTTGCAATACACCGCTGAAGCGATTACCGACAGTCTAATAGAGTTGGCACCAAAGCAATGAGAACGAAACATTATATTGGTTATCTGGCGCTGATTACGTTACTTAGCGTCTTTAGTCTACAAATTGACACTAATTTATCACTCTTCGAACAGTGGCAATTATTAACAAAACCAGAGGTAGCGAGCGAATTTCGTGACGTATTTTTTACGCAAGCTCAGCTTCCTAGGTTAAGTATGACCCTGCTTGTTGGTGCCATGCTTGGTCTCACCGGCAGCTTAATGCAGCAATTAACGCAGAATAACCTCACCTCGCCGTTAACTCTTGGCACCTCTTCTGGTGCTTGGCTTGCATTAGTCGTGGTAAACATTTGGTTCGTCGATTGGGTAGCCGATTACTCTGCATTAGCCGCAATGGCGGGGGCTTTAGTGGCGTTTGGCCTGATCGTATCAATTGCTGGTGTGCGTAATATGACAGGTTTGCCGCTGGTCGTTTCGGGGATGGTGATTAATATCCTGCTCGGTTCTATCGCCACAGCCATCATTATTTTAAATGCTCAGTTTGCGCAAAATATTTTTATGTGGGGAGCAGGCGACCTCTCACAATACAGCTGGGATTGGTTTGAATGGTTGCTGCCACGCGCTGCTATTGCAATCGTCATCTTGATCGTCGCACCACGTATTCTGACCTTAATGAAACTAGGGCAAGAAGGCGCAGCAGCGCGTGGGTTAGCAGTATTACCTGCTTTTGGTACGTTAATGGTGATGGGTATTTGGCTGGTATCTGCCTCAATCACCGCAGTTGGCATTATCAGCTTCATCGGATTACTGACCCCCAATATCGCCAGAGCGATGGGGGCAAGAACACCGCGCGACGAATTGATCAGCAGCATGCTTTTGGGCGCAATGCTATTAATCATCACAGACTCTGCCGCTATCTCGCTAAGCTTATGGTTAGAGGAAACCATTCCTAGCGGCGTAGCGGCTGCAGCTATTGGCGCTCCCGCTTTAATTTGGTTTACTCGTAAAAAGCTGACGGCAACCGATCAACTTAACCTTTCAATGAGCCAAGGAAAAACGGCGCTTTCTAAGCGCGCAGTTTGTAGCATAGTGATAATGAGCATCGTCGGGGTTCTGGTTTACTCATTCGTTACCCATGGTATAAACGGGATCCAATGGTCCGTGCCAGGGGAGTTCCAATGGCAATTACGCTGGCCGCGAATGCTAACCGCACTTTCTGTCGGTATTGCGCTATCCGTTGCCGGAATCATTTTGCAACGCATTGTTTACAACCCTCTGGCAAGTCCCGATATTCTCGGTGTGTCTTCCGGAGCCACGTTTGCCATTATTACGACAGGAGTCATCGCTGGGTCACTTCTCTCCGCATTTAACTGGGGGATCGCTTTTTTCGGAAGTATGTCCGTATTGATATTATTGCTGATTATCGGTAAACGAAGCCATTTTAATCCATCTAACTTCGTGTTGTCCGGCATCGCACTAACGGCACTATTAGAAGCCCTTGTTCAATTTTCGCTAGCTCAAGGTTCTGGTGACAGTTACAAAATTTTATTGTGGCTAACTGGTTCAATTTATCGAGTCACAGCCGACACCGCACTGATGCTATGTTTGGCAATAATGGTTCTGCTTACCGCTGTATTCGCGATTTCTCGCTGGCTAACATTAATTTCCATCGGACGACAATTCTCAAATGCACGAGGACTTAACCCCACCGTAGCCAATACGCTAATGCTCACCATCGTTGCTTTATTATGCGCCTTTTCTACCTCTACAGTTGGTCCGATATCTTTTGTTGGCTTGGTCGCTCCCCATATGGCGATGATGTTAGGAGCAAGAAAAGTGAAAGAGCAACTAAGTGTCGGAGCCTTAATTGGTGCAACCCTAATGTTGTGGGCAGATTGGCTGGGACAAATCGCTATTTATCCAAGTCAGGTCGCAGCTGGCACATTAGTCGCTATTTTAGGCAGTACTTACTTTCTGTTTTTAATGCTGAAAAGTAAATTCAGCTAAGTATTCAGGGAATATAGTTAGAGCTGGAAATAACGTTAGAAAAACAAACCCCGCTATGTTTGATAGCGGGGTTTGTTTTAACTGGCGTACGACACTTCTCTATTTTTCACTCACCACAGGAAAGCGCTGCTCATAAAGTTCCATAAAGTCTTTACGAATCAAATGCTCCAAGTGGTTAGCTTTATCGGTCGGGCAGAAAATCATAACATGCAAAATCTGCTCACCATTGATATTACTAGAAATATGCATATGTGGCTCTGCACCGGGAAGATCGACCCCCGCGTGTTTTTCAATCATCGCATTGTAGCGATGCGCAACATCACTGAAGTAGCTACAATGCTCTTCAATCTTGTCGGTCAAGATTGGTAACAGAGGATACAAATTAACGAAGTCTTTCACCACGATAGAAAAATTGTGGTAGACGTAGCGTTTCATAAAATTGAGGTTCTTTACTGGGTAAGTAAAAAACATACTATTGGGTAAGGTCGCGGTTTTGCCGGTGTAATGATATTGCCCATGGTGCAGGTCGATCTCTTGAATCACCGTCGCCATCATATTGTGCTCGATCACTTCGCCGCACAGTTTACCGACCTCAATCCAGTCACCGACACGAAAAGAACGTGAGCTTGCTCTTTGAATCGAGCCTGTAAAACACAAAATTATCTCTTTGGATGCCACAACAATGGCAACCGCTATCGCCGTGACACTTAGAGCAAACTCGTTTATTTCTGATTGCCATAAAATAAATAAAATCAGTAATGTAACGGCAAAGGTGCCGTTCTTAGTTCTGGACATCCAGCTGCGCTGATCTTCAGAAAGAAAGGCATGGTCACCACGAATCATCGATAAAATGGTACGACGAATTAACCACATAATCACAAAGATCAGTGCGGTAAAAATCAGTTTATGAGTGAGAAGAAAATCGACGACTAACTGCACTTTCTCCATTCCACGGCTCCCTTAGAATTAAAATACGGCCTAGTAACGGGTAACCATAACAAATTATTTTGTCAGTTGTCCGTGTTCACTCAAGTACTTTTGAGATTACTCCTCTCTAAAGGCGCGATTCATGCTTTCAGTGATTGGCTTTATTAAATAACTTAAAGGCGTTCGCGGTTCAGATAAAATAAGCACTTCCGCGTTCATTCCTGAAGTTAAGCGGTGTTTGGCTACATCTTCTTGCGAAATTGCAATTCTAGCGAGGTAAAAATCCTCTTGGTTTTCTTGTGAAAGCTTATCCGCAGAAATCGTTAACACCGTACCGTCTAATGGTGCCAACGTTCTAGCATTCAGAGCGGTCAGACGAACATGCGCCTGCTGACCCGGGTTAACTAAATCGATATCCTGAGGATTCACGCGAGCCTCGACTAACAACTTATCGTCTTGAGGAACCAACTCTAATAGCGTTTCACCCGAACCAATCACACCTTTTTCGGTAAATACCTGCATGTTGACCACACGGCCTGCAGTAGGTGCATTGATGGTTGTTCTCGCTACAATATCTTGGGCTGAGCGATACTCTTCACGGATGGCGACGATTTCCTTTTTGGTGTTTCGTAGCTCCTCGACAATCTCATTCAGTCTTTCAAGCTTCAACTCTTCAATTTGCGCTTGGTTTTCATCCAACCTTTTGCTTACTGTGAGTGATTGTCTGTCTAACTGACTTAAGGTACTCCGCACTTCCGCTGCAAGACGTTTGAGTTGAAGTAAGGTGGATTTACCCGAAAAGCCTTTTTGAACTAAAGCTTGGTTACTGTCTATTTCTTCGGCGATAAAATTGAGTCTTTCTCTCTCAATGACTTTGGTTTGCTGGAGGTTTTCTAGCTCCAAATTTGCCCCAGAAATACTCTGCTCAATGATGCTCAGCTTACTATCAAAGAATCGCTTTCTCGCTTCAAAGATCTTGTTTTGAACCAGTTGAGCTTCTTGGACGATATCGACGCGAGGAATACTTTCAAGATCATCAGACCATACGATCGTTGGCAATTCATCTAGCTCAGCACTTAGACGGTTTTCCTTCGCTAGAGTATGAATAAACTGACCACTTAATGAATCCAACTTCGCCATAGCTTGTCGCTTAGAGAGTTGAATTAATAATTGACCTTTTTCAACCAAGTCTCCCTCCTGCACGTACAGCTTTTCAATAATGCCGCCTTCTAGATGTTGAATTTCTTGGCGCTTAGTGAGAACAGACAAATCGCCATAAGCAATTGCAGCACTCTCTAATTTCGCTGTCGCAGCCCAGTAGCCTAGACCGCCAAGAAAAACACTTAGCGTCACCACACCAAGTAAAATTGGCTTTCGAAAGCTTAGTTTCGCTTGCGGACTAAAACGATAAACGGTTTCAGACGGATGCTGATTAACGGCTGGCAGTTGATTGCTCATTTCTTACCCTTGGAATATCTGTTCTTTCTTCGCCCATCAAGCGTTTTAATACTTCATCTTTATCACCGTATAATTTGACTCGACCTTCAGCCAAATACAGCAATCTATCCATTTGTCGTAATGTACTCGGATTATGGGCAATGACGATAATCGTTGATCCTTGCGCCTTTAAATGGGCAATCAAACGTTGATATGCAGCCTCTCCTTCACCATCAAGGTTGGCATTAGCTTCATCGAAAATCACAATAGATGGATCGCCATAAACGGCTCTTGCAAGTGCGATTCTCTGCCTTTCTCCTCCTGATAAACCACGGCCATTTTCGCCAATAACGAAATCATAGCCTTTGTTTTTCTTGAGTATTAATTCATGACATCCTGCTAGTTGCGCCGCCTTAATGACTTTAGCGGGGTCTTCTTCTTTGAAGCGCGCGATGTTCTCCCGAATTGTGCCAGGAAACAACTCTACTTCTTGAGCGAGATAACCAAAATGGGCGCCGCGGTCTTCCGATGCCCAAGTAGACACTTCCATACCATCAAGCGTAACCTTACCCGCTAGTGGCTTGATCGTACCTAATAACAACCGAGCAAACGTCGATTTACCAGTACCAGAAGGGCCAATAACTCCGACAGCGACTCCGGGAGGAATAGATAAGCTGCTCGATGAGAGTACAGGGTCTGCTGTGCCAGGATGGCGATAAGCAAGTCCAGTAAGTTCATAGTGTCCTTTTGGCTTTGGCAGTGGCATATTCGATTCATCTTGGCGTACGATTGCGTCGATTTCTTTTAGTCGTTTATACGCGCCTTTAGCAGACATAGCACTTCGCCATGTTCCAATCGCCTGCTCCATCGGTGAGAGTGCCCGACTCATTAAAATGGAACTCGCGATCATCGCTCCCGCAGTAATCTCATGTTGGATCACTAACCATGCTCCGCCTCCCAGCAAAAAGATCTGTAGTGAACCACGTACAAACTTAGAAAAGTTAGCCATGTAAATGGACTTACCCGCCACTCGCTCTTCGAGCATATTGACTTCATTCACGCGCGACTGCCATTTCTCTAAAAACGCGTTCATCATCCCCATAGCAAGAATTGAATTGGCATTTTGCGTGGCTAGCTCGGCGTTGTTGATATGAGAGATCGCCCTGACTTCACTCTCTTGCATGGTTTTACGCGTCATTAGCTCATTGAGTAGCCCGAGACTAAACAATACGATAGACCCGAGTAACGCGATGTGACCCAATACTGGGTGCAATAAATATACGAACAAAATAAACAGCGGTGTCCAAGGCGCATCCAATAGTGGATAGGGTGCTTGGCTGCTCAAAAAGCTTTTGATGTTCTGAATGTCTCGCAGCGTTTGCGAGGTGTAACTCTTCCCTGTGTGCGATTGGTTTTGAATGCTGCGCTTAAGCATAAAAGTGGACAGTTTGGTGTCCATCCAATAACCAAATGATTTACTCATTTGCGCGCGAGCGATATCAATAATCGACATGGTTAATAACGCGACAATCACGATAATAGTGAGCAAAAGTAGAGTATCGGTTGAATAGGAGGATATCACTCGGTTGTACACTTGAAGCATGTACAAGGGAATCGAGAGGACTAGTATGTTGATAAAAAGGCTAAAAGCGATTAGCAAGCCCGCAAGCGTGCATAGTTTTTGTCTCACTTCTTTGAAAACCGTTTTTTGCACGACTATTTCCGTTTAAATTGAAAATGTAGGCGCTAGCAAAAGCTAGCACCTAACTTAAGACAGCCTCAAATCGCTCTAGAATGACCGAGTTAGTTCACCTCAGCGTGACAGAGCCACACAAACTAATCCCATTCTGAGTGATTTAAGTCATTTAGATTGCAAATAAATCCGCACCGTAAGTATTGATGTCAGTTTCGGTAACGCCAATGAGTTTCACGGTTAGATCAGCACCATCGGTAAACACGGCATTACCTACAGCATCATAGCTAAAGCTTAAATCACCGAAGTCTGTGACCGAGTCGCTAATAATGTGCAAAGAATCTTCACCAATGGTGAAATCCACAACTTTTGCTTCGCCATGGCCACCAAACTTATCCGTGAACACAAACTTATCGCCATTGCTGCCGCCAACTAGAACATTATCACCAGAACCAGCTACAAGAATATCTTCACCGACGCCGCCATTTAGTTTGTTGTCACCCAACAAACCCAAAAGCAAATCATTACCTGTACCACCGCCGAGGTAATCGTTTCCTGTACCAGCCCTTAGGATGTCATCACCAGCACCACCAGTTAGGCGATCATCACCGTCGCCGCCGATCACATAATCGTTACCGCCACCGCCAACAAACGAATCATTACCACCAAAACCAATAAACAAGTCATCGCCGCCATCGAAATCAGCAAATTGGTTATTTACACCTGCATCGCCTAGATACGTGTCATTGTCACTTGTGCTCATTTTTATTCCCTCTTGTCTTAATAATTGAATAGACCTTTTATTCTATGTCTGAGTAGATTTGTAACAGACATGAGAAGTCTAATAGTCAACCGAATAGGAATAAGTTTGAATATGGGATGATATTTCAGACTGACATTTTAATAATAAATATAAAACTTAGTACTTTATAGAGTATTTTCTTTTTATTACAGTAAGTTAATACTAGTACTACAGATTTCGCCTAGCCCAACTTGTTGCTTGAGTACGGTTCTTTACTTCTAACTTTCTAAAAATATTGTATAGATGTGATTTAATAGTATGCTCACTGATAAATAAAGAATCAGCAATTTCCATATTTGAGCCTCCTTCTTTCAACATTTTTAAAACTTGAATTTCACGCCGAGTAAGCTCTACCTCGATAGCAGGCTCAATAATGCTATTCGCTTCTTTTCCTCGATAATAATTAACCAGCTGATCCAGTAATCTTCGAGACAGCCAATTATCTCCTTTTATTATTGCTTTTAACCCCTGACACACCTTGTCCATGGAGTCTCCCGGACCGAATATACCCTTTACATGCGGCCATGAGGCGAGTTCTTCTGTGTCTAAGTCATAACCTAAATTAAGCATTATGGTTCCTAGCACTTTATTACTATCTTTTAAATAAACTAAAGTTTCGGATGGAATCTCAACTGAAAAATCAACAAGCAAAAAGTAGCGTTCCGGAATGAGTTCGTGATAACTAGGGTTTTTAGTATCTATGATCGTTATTTTAGTTTCTATATTTTTAGAAAGCATTTCCTTAAAGTTTTCACTCTGTAAACTTTGTTGAGTGAGCATTAGGACTTCAGGCTTTTCCATATACTGTTCCATAATGTTTCTCATACTTTCAGTGACTTAACATTCTTAAATTAGTCGTTAATCGTCCGCACTTAGTGTGATATGTAAGTGCTAGTCCACAGAGTAAAGTTATTTGCTACTTTTTTAAATTCCAAAGTTATTAAAAAGAGAATCAAAAAAAGTGTTTCTCATAAAAGAAACACTTTTAACACATTTAGGTCACAGTAATGATTAAGAATTCACTAAATTAAATAACGTAATATTTCAAGGAGATTACACTGTTAACGTGTTATCCGAAATATTTTCTTTCGCCCAAATAAGTGCTTGGACTCTATTTTTTACTTCAATCTTCTTGAAAATATTGTGTAAATGAGTCTTTACCGTATTCTCGCTCACAAATAGTTGTTCAGCAATTTGTTGATTGGAAGCCCCCATAGAGAGAAAGGTAATTATTTGTTGCTCTCGTTTGGTCAAAATAGCGGGAACATTCTTATTTATCGGTTTGCAGTGGCGACGAAGGTGAGTAATGTATTGCTGAGAAAACTTACGGCTGAACCACATATCCCCCTGAAGCACCTTACCAATCCCAACTTGCAGCGTTTTTATATCATCAGAGGTATAGAAAATACCTGCTAGAGTACGCCAAGCAAAAAGATCTTCAGTCGAAATGGATTGATCACAATTAATTAAGATTTCGAGCGTATCTTTCTGTTGCGACTCTTTAAATTCCGAATAACGCCGAAAGATTTCATCAGTGATCACGCTGCAATCAACAATAATGGCTGACGCTAAAGGCGAATCTAACGCTCCTTGAATAAGAGAGTCTGGTGTGATTAGAGCAACACTAATACCGAGTTTGGTCTCCAATACATCTTTCAGCAGAGATGACTGCAGACTGCCCTCCGTGATTAAAATGACATTTCTTGTTTTTTGTTGCTCCATCCTGATCGCATTCCCTTGGTCGCTTTTATTGAAATACGCAATAGATTTAGATAGAGCAGTAGTATTGTCAAGTATGAAAATAACTAGTACTAATTAATAACTCATTGAAGTGTCAATAATTTTTAAGTGGCAAGTATGTAAGAGGTATTAGCATTTTTCAGGCATTAAAAAGGGAGCATACACTCCCTTTTTTGTATTTGAGTTAGTGATTTTGTCGCGCCCGTTAGAGCCGAAACCTCACCCTAGCTTAGTGAACTGGAACAGAGTTTTTTTGGTTAAATTTACCAAAGTGTTGCTCTAACACTTCTGGCGTCAACTTACCTTCTGCTTCCAGCTTTTTTAGCTCAGCGACGATCGCTTTTTGCTCTTCTAGCGACGGCAGTTTTACTTCTGGCTCCTGAGCGGCTTCCTGAGAAATCTGCTCTAGTTCTTTTTCGAAGTCATTCATAGTACTTACCTAAATTTAGTTAGTGAACTTTTAAACTTCGGCTATTCTATCCAACTCTATAGCTTGAAGCTACCAACCATCTTGTCCAGACGTGAAGAGAGCGCTTGAAGATCACGACTTGCATCCGCCAGCTCTTCTGCCGTTGCAGTTGTCATTTCATTGATCGCGTTGATTTCTTCAATGTTTTGGTTAATGGTATGCACCACAGTGGATTGCTCTTCCGTCGCCGTCGCAACTTGCGTATTACGATCAGAGATGTCTGTAATTCGCTCAGAAATATTGACTAACACTTCCACTGCTTCATCGGTTGAAGCGACCCCTTCAATAGTGACCGCTTTACCCGCTTCCATCGCACTTACTGCGTCTTGTGCGTCACTTTGAAGTTGGTTGATCATCCGTTGGATCTCTTCTGTTGAATCAGCCGTGCGTGACGCTAGGTTTCTTACCTCGTCAGCAACCACCGCAAAACCACGACCTTGCTCTCCAGCGCGTGCAGCCTCAATCGCGGCATTCAACGCGAGCAAGTTGGTTTGTTCTGATATGTCACGAATTACGCCCAGAATCGAGCCAATATCTTTAGTTGTCGATGCCAGCTGCGTGACGACAATATTGGTCGTTTCTACGTCATCAGCTAGGCGGCTAATCACCTCTTTGGCTTTCATAACCACTTCACGACCCGTTTGAGTATTATCAGAAGCCTGATTTGCCGTATCGGCAGCAGTAGCCGCGTTCGATGCAATTTCGCTGATGGTCGCACCCATCTGGTTAATCGCCGCAACAACTTGAATGGTTTGATCACGTTGCTCTTGGCTGTTGTCATGTGTGGATGTTGCTTTCGTCGAAACACTTTCTGCCGCTTGACTTAATGAGCCACTGGTCAAAGCAACTTCTTTCATTGTGGCGTGGATCTTCTCAATAAATCCGTTGAAGCCTTTTGAAAGCTGAGCAATTTCATCATTACCCTGAATTTCAATGCGCTGCGCCAAGTCGCCTTCACCTTGCCCAAGGTCGGTAAAACGATCGGCAATCAGTCGAATTGGTTTAGTAATACTATTTGCCAACCATACACCCATCAGAATGAATACAACGGCGACAATGATGGTCGTAAACAGCATTTTTTGCGCAGTAGCATTTAGGTCCGCGAAGACTTCATCGACAGGAACTACACCAATGACAAACCAATTCATTGAAGGAACATACAAACTGGAAACAAACGTGTCCTGCCCTTCAAAGTCCACATTAATCAAATTGAAGCTGTTTTTATTCAGCAGTGCACTCGCATCACTACCAAATAGCTTGGTGATAGAAGTTTGGTTTTTACCTTGTTGACGATGTATTTGAATCTCACCCTGTTCGTTAGTGAGGAACACATAACCCGTATCTTCAATTTTAAACCCATTGAGCAGCGCAACCATGTCGTCCATCGACTTTGAAAGACCTGACATTGATGTGCCATTTAAGTCTTGGTAGTTGGCAAACATTTTTACTTCGCCGTTTGCCTCTTGGAAAACGCTCACTGACGTTTCTTGACCAGAAGACGTAAAGCCAAAGAACCAAGCATCTTGAGTTCGATTAAGCTGACGCAAGAACCCGTTTTGATTCCAGTAATATGCCGTTTGACGATTGGCTACCGACGCATCATTAAGTCCGTACTGGGATTTAACGTTATTGAGCTGCTGAACTAACTGAACTTCTACCGCCGGATCGCGGTCTGTATTAGATAGAGCTTCGACAATAAACTCGTTTTTTGCGAGCTGTTTTGCGGCTTGTTGCATCTCTACAACTTCGCGGTCAATTTCTGTATTGATTTGCTGCAGCATCGCAGGTAGTTCGATATCAATAAGACGGTGGCTCAACACATCTCTTGCATGACGCTGAGCCATAACACCAACGATAATTGTTGATGCTAAAACAGCAAACGTAATACCAAGTACAACCTTCTGTTTGATGCTCAAGGAATGAAGTTTCAACATATTCGGACCTTTTAAAAGAATCACTTGTTATTGGCCCCATAAGGGGAATCTGGTGCATATCTCATGACACGCACATCACAGAAACTTTATCGGCTCACATATACAAAACTAGAGGCATTTCTCACTATATTATGAAAAATAAATGTAACGCCCTGTCAGGTAAGAACTTTCAGTGATAGCAAGTACTTGCAATTCTCTGCAAAGTCCCAATATTGAAAAGATAAATTGCGAAAGCGCATTGGAACTTTTTCCATCTGGAAAATGACCAATACTCAACACAAAAATCAAATGGATATCGAGAGTCCAAAGCATGCATAAATCTAACTTCGAAACTCTTCAGCAATACCTAGAGTCGCAGATCATTGGTCAGCAAGATCTAGTCAAACAACTGCTTGTTGCCCTTTTGGCCGATGGACATATTTTGGTTGAGGGCCCTCCTGGGCTGGCAAAAACCCGTGCAGTAAAATCACTCTCAGATTGTGTTGAAGGCGACTTCCACCGAATTCAGTTTACCCCTGACTTGCTGCCAGCCGATTTAACCGGCACCGATATCTTCCGCCCCGAAACCGGAGAGTTCACTTTCCAATCTGGTCCTATCTTCAATTCTCTTATCCTTGCGGATGAGATAAACCGTGCACCGGCCAAAGTACAAGCGGCGATGCTTGAAGCAATGGCAGAGAAACAAGTCACAGCAGGTCGCCATACTTACCCGTTGCCAGAGTTGTTTTTGGTCATGGCGACTCAAAACCCGATTGAACAAGAAGGGACTTATCCACTACCTGAAGCGCAGCTAGATCGCTTTTTATTACATTTAGAAGTGGAATACCCAGATGCGGAACATGAGCTATCTATCTTGCGTATTAACCGCGGTGAAGCAAAAGGCGAAACTACCGTCGAGCGCCCAATGTTAAGCCAACAAGATATATTCACTGCGCGTAAAGAAGTGTTGGATATTCATATGGCCGAAACGATAGAGCAGTACATCGTCCGTTTAGTTATGGCAACACGTCGAGCCAGCGAATATGACACTGAGCTGGATAAGTGGTTGTCAATGGGCGTTAGCCCACGTGCCACCATCGCTCTGGATCGTTGTGCCCGTGCGCACGCTTGGCTTGCTGGTCGTGATTTTGTGTCCCCAGAAGATGTTCAAACCATGGCTTATCCGGTTTTGCGCCACCGCTTATTACTGAGTTACCACGCTCAAGCGGAAGGCATTACGGCAAACCAAGTCATTGATAAGCTGCTAAACCTCGTTAGCAGTGCATAAGACGAGGAAGAGATATGTCCACAACGCATCCACTGCCACCTCATGCGAATGGGGTGACATTAACCCTTGAAGAGCTGCTGCAATACCGCACTCAATCTGTACGTTGGTTGCCACCAGCACAAAGTATCTGGTCGCAAATGAGCGGTAACCATACCAGCCGCCAAAAAGGGCGAGGCATGGATTTTATGGAAGTACGCCAATACCAACCTGGCGATGATATCCGCAGTATTGATTGGCGGGTAACTGCTCGTACAGGGAAAGCGCACACAAAGTTATTTGCAGAAGACAAAGAGCAAGCTGTGATTCTTTACCTTGACCTGAGTTCTAGCCTGCATTTTGGGTCTAAGTATATGCTTAAGTCGGTTCAATTGGCTCACTTTGCCAGCGTGTTGATTTGGCTCACTTTGGCTAAAAAGGATCGCATCGGTGCGGTGATTGACGATGGACATCAATGTTTTGAGTTTCGCCCTTCCTCTCTACAAAAACAGGGGCTGCGGATTCTTAATGCTATCGTCGATACACATAACGCGCAGGTGGCTCGTACTGCCAACAACGAGGCTCGTACACTGCCGTATACTCAGGTGTTAGAAACACTTCATACACTGACACCTAAGGGCAGCGAACTGATTATGCTCAGCGACTTTGCCCACATAAGCGCGGCAGAGTTGACGCAGTTACGTCGACTAAAACAGCACAACAGTGTGAGGGCTATTCAGTTTTATGACCCTTTAGAAAGAGGTGAAACAAACTTTAGAGGTCAAGTAAAAGCCTCGGATGGACAACGTAGTCAATGGTTCAACTTTGGCTCCAAGGGCCAAAGAAAGGAACTCGAAACACACTTTACTCAACACCAAGAAACCATTAAACAGCAATGCCATTCGATGGCGATTCCATTTAACACGCTATCAAGTGGTTGGCCCTTGATTTCACAATTAAGCTAACAAACTGTACAAGCAGCATTTATTAAGCAGTAATAATAATGACAACAAACAACCAAAGCCTAAACCTTGAACCTCTGATTTTACCAAACGCTCCGGATTGGTTTCCGCTCGCTTGGGGATGGTGGGCAGTGCTTGCGGCCACCGTGCTTTTCGTTTTCAGCATTTATCTTTATACGAAATGGCGTAAAAAACGCCTACGCGCGCAAAAGGCAGCCTTAAAACTTTTAACTCAATCTGTCACACCTCATACCCCCTCCTCTGCTCTGGAAATATTGCGTCAGGCGGCATTGAGTTACTTTCCGCGTGAAGAAATCGCGCCATTAACTGGAATCGCTTGGTATGAGTTTCTCGATAGCCATACAAAAGAAACTCGATTCGTAGACAAACAACATCAGTGGCAAGAAGCGCTGTATCAGAAATCCTCTCAAGAAAATCATCAAAGCTTGGTCGATGATTGTGTCTTTTGGATAACTCACGCTTTGCCACCAAAGAAAAAGGCAAATAACCGTGACTGAGCAAACACTCATAACCGATCTTGCCCAATGGCTAAACATTGAATTTGTCTGGTGGTGGGCACTATTTTTGCTGCCTGTCCCCTGGCTGGTATACAAGCTCCTGCCACAAGAATCTCAACAAGCCGAGATCAAATTGGCGTACTTACCAACTAATGAGAATGGCAGCAAGCCTAGGCAAGCCCTGCAAAAATCACTATCAATGGCGATCTGGGTTCTTCTTATCATTGCTTGTGCGCGTCCAGTTTGGTTTGGTGATCCAGTTGAGTTCCAACCCAAATACCGGGACTTGATGTTAGTCGTCGACCTATCTGGCTCGATGCAGCAAGAAGACATGGAGCTCAACGGCGAATACATTGACCGCCTCACCGCTGTCAAAAAAGTTCTATCGGATTTCGTGGCAAAAAGAAAAGGTGACCGTCTCGGGGTTGTTTTGTTTGGCGATCACGCGTATTTGCAAACGCCACTCACTGCAGACCGTAAAACCGTCATGCAGCAGATTAATCAAACCGTCATCGGCTTGGTTGGTCAACGAACCGCCATTGGTGATGGTATTGGTCTAGGCACGAAAACTTTTGTAGACAGTGATGCTCCGCAACGAGTCATGATTTTGCTTAGTGACGGCAGCAATACTGCCGGTGTGCTCGAACCGCTCGAAGCAGCGGAAATCGCAAAAAAATACAATGCGACCATTTACACCGTAGGCGTAGGTGCTGGTGAAATGATGGTGAAAGAGTTTTTCATGACTCGCAAGGTTAACACCGCAGCCGACTTGGATGAGCAAACACTAACTAAAGTGGCAGAGATGACTGGTGGACAATATTTTCGGGCGCGAGATACTGAACAGCTCGAAAAGATCTACGACACGATCAACCAGCTCGAGCCCGTGTCAAGCGACACGCAAACTTGGCGTCCGCAGTCAGAATGGTTCCCATACCCATTAAGCGCTGCATTCGTACTGTCGGTATTGTTATTCCTACTGAGGAGAAAACATGGCTGAGTTTATTTTCCTTAACCCTTATTGGCTTTTGGGGCTTATCGCAATCCCTATTGCGCTCTTGCTCAATCACAAATTTAGAGCAAAAAAATCGACACTGATTGCCCCTCACCTAGCTAAAGTGCTCGGACAAAACACGCAGTCCAAACACTATTTTATTCTCTGGGGCGTAGCTTGGGCGCTTGCCTGCATTGCGCTAGCGGGACCAAGCTGGCAATCCAACGCTCGCCCAAGCTTTGAGTTAAACCAAAACCGCATTTTAGTGCTTGATATGTCTCGCTCGATGTTCGCTACGGACATCAAGCCTAATCGACTCGCGCAAACACGTTATAAGGCGCTGGACTTACTTCCTAAATGGAAAGAAGGGGCTACGGGTCTTATTGCTTACGCTGGCGATGCCTATAACTTAAGTCCACTGACGACTGATTCCAGTACGCTTGCTGGAATTATCGAGAATTTGTCACCAGAGCTAATGCCTTTTCAAGGGGCAAACCTGCCTTCCGCAATTGAATTAGCGCTCAACCAGTTCTCTCAAGCAGGTGTGCAACAAGGCGACATCATCGTGTTAGCTGATGACCTTGATGAGTCAGAACTGTCTCGGACGTTGAATTTGGTCGAAGGTAAAAACATTCGCATCTCAGTTCTCGCAGTAGGAACCGCTAATGGCGCTCCCATCGCCCTACCCGATGGTTCTCTTTTAAAAACTGCACAAGGCACAACAGTCGTAGCGAAAACAAATCTGAAGAATTTACAAATACTAGCAAAGAAAACAGGTGGAATTTTTGTTCCTATTCAGCACACCAATCGCGATGTTGAGAACATTTCAGCCTTTACGAACAACGTTGGCAGTCAACTTTCGGCCAAGCAGAGTGAAGAAGTGAGCACTGACTCTCGCTTAAACGGTGGCTTTTGGTTGCTGCCGCTGTTACTTCTGCCTGCAGCTTTACTGTTCCGACGCGGCCTGATTTGGATGTTTGTGGCAACAATAATACCTATGACTTGGACACAACACGCCGAAGCAAATCCGTTCTTAAATGCCGACCAACGAGGAGCGGAACTCTACAAGCAAGGTGAGTATGAACAGGCGCAAAATCTATTTACAAACCCAAGCTGGAAAGGGGCAGCCAGTTACCAAAAAGGTGACTACGAAGCCGCTATCGAAGCATTTTCTCATGACGCCTCTCCTAACGGCCGCTATAACCTTGCCAACTCTCTGGCGCAAAATGGTCAATTAGAAGAAGCGGCAGAGCTTTATAAAAAACTGCTTGAAGAAAAGCCCAACTTTGAAGCTGCAAAGAAAAACTTGTCGGTTGTGGAACAAAAGCTGAAACAGCAACAGCAACAGCAACAGCAACAGCAACAGCAACAGCAACAGCAACAGCAACAGCAACAGCAACAGCAACAGCAACAGCAACAGCAGTCTCAAAACGGTGAGAAGGAAGAGCAAGGACAACAGTCACAAAATCAGCAAGAATCTGAAAATAAAACAGAAAAGCAAAAAACAGAGCAACATCGACCGAAACGAGGTGAAAAGCAGGCTCAGGAACAAGGTGAACCAATGCAGGCTCAAGTGCAGCCAAAAAACACGCATCGGGATGATCCTGAATTCCGTCGTCTAGAAGCAGTCGAAAGCGCTCGCGATCCAAGCTTTTTGATTCGTGCACAAATGCAGCTTCAAGCTCAACAAAAACAACCTCCACAACAATCTCAAAAGGAGTGGTAAGCCCGTGATGAACAAAGGCGTACAACTGATCTTTATTCTTGTGGCCAGCCTATTATCCAGCTTCTCGGTGATGGCACAGACGCTTCAAGCAAGCGTCAATAAAACACAAGTTGCTAAGAATGAAGTGATCAACCTCAGAATCATGGCAGATACTGAGCTCAGCTCAGATGCAATTGACTTTAATGTACTTGAGAACGACTTTTTCTTGGGTCAACCTCGTTATGGGCGCTCCAGCAATAACATTAATGGAAGAAAATCTGTACGTACTGAGTGGAGTATCTCGATTGCGCCGATGAAAGAAGGTATTCTGACTATTCCGAGCTTTTCCGCAGATGGTATGAGAACGGAGCCAATAAAGCTTCGTGTCACCGCAAGCCAAGCTGAACCCAATCTCGATGACCTATTTAGCTTTAATATCAGTGTCGACAACAGCACGCTGTACCCTCAACAATCTGCGACATTACGTATGCAGCTTTTGATCAAAGCAGATACCCGCCGTCTTGATAACCCACAAATTGTGCCTCCACAGATTGAAGGCATGAAGCTTGAAGCGATTGGTGGCTTACAGCAGGGACAAAAGATCTTAAATGGATTAGAAGTAGCGGTCATTGAACAGTCGTTTCGCTTAACGGCGAATCAGCCGGGTACTTACACCTTGATAGGTCCTAGACTGACAGGCTCTTACATTTATGGCGACAGCTTGACGGGCTCTACCAAGATCATGCCAATCAACACCAAAGCTGAGCAAATGCCTATCGAGGTAAAACCAATTCCAAGTGAATTTGAAGGGGAATGGCTTCCAGCTTCAGCGTTAGAAATGACGCAGAGCTGGCAAGACGATCAAGGTAATCCACTGTCGGTTAATGCGCTCAACACTGTCAAACAGGGCTCTTCACTCACTCGAACCATTCAAATTAAAGCTCGTGGAACACAAGCCGAATACCTTCCACGAGTAAGTATTGATTATCCAAGTTCGCTGCGGGTCTACCCAGAACAGCCTCAATTCGACAGCGCGAGAGATGGCACCGTTATCATGACAGTGAAGCAAGTCATTATCCCCACTGAGGCTGGTTCATATACCTTGCCGGGATACCATTTGAACTGGTGGGACAGCCAAAATGATGAAGCGAAAAAAGCGACGTTACCAGAGCTACAATTAGAAATAGAGCAAAGTGACACCGGGCTTATCACGTTGCCGGAATCGCCTCTGCCAACACCACCTGGGTCAGCCATCAGTCCCGAACCAAACGGTGGAGTGAACAGTCTCTGGCAAACCCTGACCTTTGTTTTCGCTGGACTTTGGGTGGCGACGTTAGGAGTCGCGATTTGGGCATGGAAGAAGCGTCCTATGACGGCGAGTAAAACGGTTTCGAATACCGAGCAACCTCTTTGCGTTGATGCGTTGAAAAAAGTCATCAATGAAGGGGACGCTGCTAAAATTGAACGCTCAGTAAACGAGTATCTAAACACTCACCGAGACAGGTTAAGCCCTGGTGATGCGCAAGCCGTAAAACAAGAGCTTGACGCCATGAACCAAGCGCGTTTTAGTGCCAATCAACAACCTTGGCACCCAGACTCGCTACTGGCAAAAATTCAAAACCTTGGCAAAGCAAACGTAACGAAAACCGACCACCAGCTAGAAAAACTATAAAGCAAAATGGCAACTCAAGAGAGCTGCCATTTTTCTTGTGCGACCAAACCCACTTTAGCAGTTTTATCTAAAAATCAACCAAACTGTCTCAGTAACTTTGATGTTATGAGCATCACTTATTCAACAAAAGCTTGATGCTCGAACTCATATCGCCTTACGCAATTTCGACCATGACTCTTCGCTTGATAGAGAGCCTTATCCGACAACTGGTAAAGATGGTCGAAATTAAAGTCTTTGCCTTTCGTTTTGTAGCAAGAATAACCGACTGACACAGTGAGCAACTCCCCTTCTGGGTTGTGTTGGTGTTTGATGCCTTCATCTTCAATGCATTGACGAATACGTTCCGCTCTCTGCTTTACCGCCTCTTGATCTGAGCCGATCATTAGTAACACAAATTCTTCTCCGCCAATGCGACAGAAAACCTCGTCTTCACCTTTGGTATGATGGTCCAAAATATGGCCCACGCGCATTAGTGCGATATCCCCTTCGAGATGGCCATAGTGATTGTTAAATAACCCAAAGTGATCAATATCAATCAGGATAAGACCAAAGGACATCGCTTCCTCACACTCTAGCGCGCAATATTTCTGCATCACATGTTCTAACATACGGCGATTGCCAAGACGTGTCAGAGGGTCAAGTTTAGAAAGCACCTCAAGCTGTCGGTTGGCTTCCTCCAACTCTTTGGTTCGGTTCTGTACTTCTAGCTCCAGGTTTTCGTTTAATTCGCGAATCGCCTCTTGCGCTTGAGTGCGCTGCAAAACCTCCGCTAGACTGGAAGCGAACATACGAATCACTTCACGTAGCTGAGAAGTCAGCGGCGCGCGCGTCAATAAGTTATCAACGGCAATAAAAGCGATGGGCCCGCTGCTATTCGAAGTCAAAACCGTCATCGCAGCCCAGCCAAAGCCGACAATATTACAGTCATGATAAATAGGAACGGATTCCTCAAATGCAACTTCACTAGGTACGGCGCGAGCTAAATTGATCAACGAAAAGTCTTGTGTCTCGCCAAAGAAATAAGACTCATCCACCACATTGCCTTGAATGTCAGTCCCCCAAGTACCTTGCATGTATGAGCAATTTTCATCGGTCAAAAACACCGCCATCCGATCAATACCAAGATTTTTGATGGCAAAAGTGACGGCCGATTTACATACATCACTGACGGTTGTACAGCGTGATAGCTCAACCATGCTTGAATGCAACATACGCACGTTCTGCTCTTGGCGCTTTCGAATGTAAATTTGTGAGAAAAGGGAACCAAACGAGTCCAACATCTGTTTTTGATACGCTGTTATCGGCTTGCGATGAATAAAGTTATCAAGCGCGAACCAACCAAATGGCTCATTGCCATCACGTAGAATCAACATCGCGTTCCACCCCTGCCCAACCACTTTACCTGCCGTGTATATCGGCGCATCTTCCACGATCACTAGGTTGCTCTCAAGACTTGACAGCGCAGCGATGTATTCTTCGCTCAGTTGGTGTAAATCGTATTGCGTGTGGAACTCATCTATGGTGATGCCTGATTCATCCGTGCCGTATGTTCCACTGAAACTGCGCTTTTTCATATCTAGAAGCATCAGTGTGGAGCGATCAAACCCCAACCGTTGACGTAACGCTTCGACGGCTTTGTAATACAAATCTTTTAAGGAATCAGGGTTGGAGATCTCGAGAGCAACTTGCTGAACTAACTTCATGTTCTCGATAAAGCGCTCGCGTTGGTTAATTTCATCGACATATTGCGCTTCACGAATGTCTCTGTGTCTCATCTCTTGCGACGCATTTTTCTCGGCGCGAATGCACTGCCAACGCGCCGCTGCAAGCTGCATTGCATCATAGCTTTCTTCATAGATATTGTGTGCCGTGCGAGCATGAACAGATTGAATCAGTAGGTAGGTGCGTTTGATAGGCGTGTTATCGAGCATCATTATGTAACTATCTCCACCTAAATCTTGGGTGTGGTTCCAATTACAAGTATTGATCGCCAGAGGAATGATGCTTTCAGAAGTGTCAAACTGACTCGCCCACTCCCAGAAGCTGTCAGGATAGCTTTGGATTGGGTAAAGCTCCCCGCGATAGAAACTCACAGAATAACGGGGATTAATTGAAGGATCTTCAAAAATGGCTAAGGCTTGAGGGGAGAGCAAACTCTCTAAATGATCAAATATCGCCTCCGCTAATAAGCGATGATCCCTCGTTGAAGATACTTTTCTTGTAAAACTTCTTAAACTCACCCTACCAACCTAATCTACTTTTTTATTCTCGATAAAAAACTACTTAGGCCATCATATGCAATCAATACAATCAAATTTGAGCTGTTAAGTCATTCGCAAAATTATCAGACTTAGTTTCACATTCGAGAGCTCTTCAGCACTTTTATAACCGCATTTCACATAAGTTACATGTTCTATAAAAAAGGGAGGGATATTTGTGCTTCCTTGCAAGAATTATTGGTATAGGTTGGTGTTATAAATCCGCAGCTTGAAAAGAAAAAGGCCCCTCACAAAGAGGGGCAAAGTTACCATCGCTTATAGTTATTTAGTTATGCTTGTAAATATGGCGAATTAACCGAAATCACCATTTACGTAGCCTTGAGTTCGGTCGTCTTGAGGGTTGCTGAAGATCACTTGAGTATCGTTATGCTCAACCAGTTCACCCATTAGGAAAAACGCAGTGCGGTCAGAGATACGACGCGCTTGTTGCATTGAGTGGGTCACGATAACGATGGTGTAATTCTTCTTTAGCTCTTCCATCAATTCTTCGATTTTATGTGTCGCAATTGGGTCAAGTGCCGAAGTTGGTTCATCCATCAGAATCACATCCGGCTCCATCGCGATCGTACGTGCGATACACAGACGCTGTTGCTGACCACCCGATAGACCAAATGCGTGTGACTTCAGACGATCTTTCACTTCGTCCCAAAGTGCTGCACCGCGTAGTGAACGCTCTACCACTTCGTCAATGTGTTTCTTGTCTTTGATACCTTGAGCACGTAGGCCGTAAGCCACGTTTTCGTAGATGCTCATCGGGAATGGGTTTGGCTTCTGGAACACCATGCCAACCTTGATGCGAAGATCCGCGACATCAATGTTGCCGTAAATGTCTTCGCCGTCCATCGCCAATTTACCCGTGATTTTCACGCCTTCGATTAGGTCGTTCATGCGGTTCAAACAACGTAGAAGCGTTGATTTACCACAACCTGACGGGCCGATAAGTGCCGTTACTTGGCGAACTGGAATTGGTAGGTTGATCGATTTCAGTGCTTGGTTTTCACCGTAGAATAAGTCTAGGTTTTCAATATCAAATTTGTTCATTTTCTTAATCTCTTAAATCTTGAATTCGTGTCTTTTAACGTGCGTTCTTAATTAGTGTTGTTAGTAAGTTGCGGTGTTAAAACGTCTAGCAATCAGTTTCGTTACCATGTTGATCAGAAGAACAACCACGATAAGCACTGTTGCGGTACCGTAAGCCTGATTCCATTCTTCAACGGTAAACAGTTCGGTAGTCAGTTTGTATAGGTGAACGGTTAATGTACGACCTGAATCCAATAAAGAATCCGGAATACGTGCAACCATACCTGCTGTCAGGAATACTGGAGCAGACTCACCAATGACACGACCAATACTTAGAATGACCGAGGTTAAGATACCTGGCATTGCACTCGGAAGAATCAAACGCCAGATAGTGTAAATTTTTGAAGCGCCAAGGCCGTAAGAGCCTTCACGATACGTTTGAGGCACTGCCATTAGTGCTTCTTCCGTAGTACGGATGATCACTGGCAGAATAAGAATACTTAGAGTCAGTGCACCCGACAGAATCGAGAAGCCCAGACCAAGAATTGCCACGAAGAACGTCATACCGAATAGACCGAAGATGATCGACGGGATACCCGCCAACGACTCAGTACAGAATCGGATAATTTTTACCAATCGGCTACCGACTTTCGCGTATTCGGTTAAGTAGATTGCCGTCATGATACCCAGTGGCGCCGCTACCGCGATGGATGCGATAACCATGTAGATGGTCGAGACGATCATCGGGAAGATACCGTGCTCTTCACCAGTACGTGTGTAGTTATCAGTAATGAAGTTCCAATCTACGTGTTGTAGACCATTTGATAGGATGTACCAGATAATCCAGAACAAAAAACCTACCGTTAGTGCTGCCGAAATCCAAACCAAAGCGTTAAAGACGTTATCTTTGAACTGGCGAGCTTGTTTTAGTTTTGCGCGATCCATAATAGTCACCTTTAACGAGCGATTACTTCGCTTTTTCTCGGTTTAGGTAAAGAAGTACAGCGTTCAACGACATGATGAAGACCAGAAGTACAACACCAGTGGCGTAAAGAGCGTTGGCGTGAATACCACTTGCGTAAGACATTTCAATCGCGATGTTTGCGGTTAGCGTACGTGCCGAATCTAGGATGCCTTCTGGCATAGCAGGTGCATTACCCATCACCATGATGATCGCCATTGTCTCACCTAGAGCACGGCCAATACCCAAAATCACACCCGTCATGATGCCTGAACGAGCCGCTGGAACGAGCAATTTGAAGATTGTGTAGATTTTCGAAGCGCCAAGTGCCAAAGAGCCTTCTTTGTATGCGCGAGGCACAGCTCGAATAGATGTTTCAGATACCGTGATTACGGTCGGTAGAATCATCACACCAAGCACGATGATACCTGCCAAAATCGTGTTACCCGCAGGGACATTAAAGATGTTTTGAATCAGCGGTACGATGATGACCAAACCAAAGAAACCATAAACCACAGACGGGATACCTGCCAAAAGCTCAACTGCAGGACGAATAATATCCGCAAGACGCTTTGGTGCGATTTCGGCAATAAAGATAGCCGTCAGCACACCAATTGGTACACCAACGATTACCGCACCTGCCGTCGATACAATAGATGCAACAATCATTGTCGCAACACCGTAAAGTGCAGGCGGCAGCCAGTTTTGTCCAAGAACGATGCCCGATACACCAGCTTCTTGGAATGCCGGGATACTTTCTCGAACAATAAAGTAAGCAATAACGGCTAATGAGACGATGCCGATAACGGCACTGGTTAGGAACAAGCCGTGGAAGATACGCTCTTTCCAGTCTACGCGACGTTTCTCGCGCAGGCCGGGCTTGCTGATAGCTTTAGCGTCTGTATTCATAAGCTTTTCACTATTTGTTGCGATGGTCATTTAAAAAATCTCACGGTTCTGGGCGTTTTGCCGGTGAACACTATGGATAGAAAACGCTCAGCCCTAAATGGTGGGCTGAGCAAACTTAAGAGTCCCGATAGAATTAGTTAACTGAGATGTAACCGTTTTGGTCAACTAGCTTTTGCGCATCTTCAGTTAGCATCCAGTCTAGGAATTTTTGCGTTTCAGCTGATGGCTTGCCTTCTTTGTAAAGCACAAGGAATGGACGAGCTACTTTGTAAGAACCGTTTTTCACGTTAGCTACCGTTGCATCAACGCCGTCGATTGCTAGAGCATTAACAGTGTTGTCTACAGTACCAAGAGAAATGTAGCCGATTGCGTATGGGTTAGATGCAACCATTGTTTTTAGTGCGCCGTTACCGTTTGCAACTTGAGCACGTTGAGAGATAGCTGATACCTTCTTACCAGAAATCTTCATTTTAAGAGACATGATGTCTTCAAATGCGCCACGAGTACCTGAAGCCGTGTCACGAGTAATTGCTACGATTGGCTTGTCTGCACCACCGACTTCTTTCCAGTTTGATACTTCGCCTTTGTAGATTGCAGTCACTTGCTCTGCTGTTAGGCCAGGCAGTTTGTTTTGTGGGTTAACAACCACTGCGATACCATCACGAGCAACCACTTCTTCGATTAGTGTTGATTCTTTTTCAGAGTCTTTTAGATTACGAGAAGACATACCAAGGTCTGCTGAACCATTTTTTGCTGCTTTAACACCAGCTGAAGAACCAGGGCCTTGAACTTCGATAAATACGTTAGGGTTCTTCTTCATGTACGTTTCAGAGAAAACTTCCATCAGTGGAGTTACGCTGCTAGAACCCACTGCAGAGATAGTTTCTTTAGCAGAAACAGGAGTCACTGCCATTGCGCCTAGAAGTGCGATTGCACCGATTACTGTCTTTTTCATCACAATTTCCTTAAGTGGCTTTATTGCCGTTGTGTTTCACTTGAACGGTGCTCACTTTAGAATTTGAATATGACAGTTGTGTTTCACTTAGTTGAACCCTCTATGACACGTTGTCATTTCTGTATATTAATTCCGCGACTGATCCCTCTACCGTTTTTAGCTTAGCGCTTTTATAAATTGCCGCGCGTTCAAAATGATAACTCCATCGATTTTGGTACATTTCATAACAATTGGATATGAGTAAGTCATTGATTTGACGAATGTGGCAATTAAAATCGAGATGCTTATTTATAAAAAAGATAATAATCAAACCGATAGAGGGTCAATCATGCGTCAATTTCTTAGTACGCTTTCTATTAAACTTCAGGTCTTTTTGCCTGTTCTATTCACCGTTGTATTACTCATCATTGGATTGAGCGTCGGAATCGGCAAGCTCGACCAAGCATTCAATAAGGTTTCCACTTCCACCAACAAGCTGATCATTCATAAAGAGGAACTCAGCGCCATCGTAGACAACACCTACGCTATGCGCATCAAAGCCATTTACAGTCTATTTAGAGCCGAAGATGTCCAATCTCTCAACCAAGAACTGTCTGAACGACAAAACAAAAACCGCGATTTTCTGAATTCCATCGATAGCCTCCCAGGCGTTCAAACCGAAGTGAATACTATGCGCAAAGCCATGGATCACTATGTTGATTTCACGCGCGTCACCATGACACCTCTGCTCACCACCAAACACTCTTCTGGCTACACCACATCCGATTTCAATCAAAAGTACGAATCTGCGATGGCAGAATATCGATTGGCTGGCGAAGCAATGATCAACGCCATCGACAACCTGTCTAAACAATTGAATCAAATCGTCACCGATGAAGTGGAAGCGAATGGCGAACAGCATTCAACCACGCTCACTTACAGTGCGGTTTCACTTGCGGTGATCTTGAGTGCTGCTTCGCTTATTAGTTGGATACTAGCCAGCTATATCGTTGCACCGATTCGTAACCTTCAAGGAACCATGCAAGAAGTCGCGAAGGGAAATCTATTGGTTAAAGCCGAAGCCATCGGAAAAAACGAAGTGTCGCAACTGGCTCAGGATGTAAACCAAACCATCGACAAACTGCGTGAAACCGTGAGTGCATTAGTTCGAATTAGTGAAGATGTGGCATCAGCATCGACCGAGTTAGCGACTGTTATGACTCAAAGCAGCGTTAACTCAGATCAAGAAAAGCAAGAAGTTGAGCAAGTGGCTTCGGCAATCAACCAACTAGAATCGACTGCAGCTGAAGTGTCGACCAATGCACAAGAAGCCGATAGCGCATCAAATCAAGCACGCATGCTTACCTCACAAAGTCTGAGCATGTTTGAGGAAAGCACTCGCGCAAGCGAAAAAATGGCAGAACAACTCAACGAAGCCGCAGCCGTCGTGACATCGCTGAAAGATCAATCAGAACACATTGGTCGCGTGATCGAAGTGATTGAAGGCATTTCTGAGCAAACCAATTTGCTTGCACTGAATGCAGCGATCGAGGCTGCACGAGCGGGAGAAAGTGGTCGAGGCTTTGCCGTGGTTGCTGACGAAGTGCGTATGCTGGCAGCGAGAACTCAAGAATCAACCAAAGAGATCCAAACCATCATTGAAGAGCTACAACAGCAGTCTGGTCACGCGAATGAAAGCATGCATTCAAGCTTAGCCATGTTAGAAGACAACCAAGCGCTTGCTGCAGAAGTCAGTCGTTCACTAAGTGACATCAACAGTGCGATTTCAGATTTGAATGCAATCAACACCCAAGTTGCGACCGCTTCTGAAGAACAAAAGCAAGTAACGTCGGACATCAATAACAACCTGAGTACCATCTATGAATTGGTAAGTCAGAACGTGACTGGCATTACGCAGTCCGCCTCTGCCGCTCAAGAGCTTTCAGACTTAGCGGAAAACCAAAAGCACCAACTTAAGCAGTTCCAAGTTTAAACATTCTGCTCAACACGATAAGTGCCAAAGGTTAGAAAAGAAAAAAGCTCCGCACTGGCGGAGCTTTTTATAAAGGCAAAGCTATCAATCTTTATTAACGTAATAAGTATTATTCATCTGTCACTAACAAGAGAGAGCTTTTGAAACTTGAGTCTAATGGATCTCTATTGAAAACCTCACCATTAGTCGTATCAAGAGTAGCAACATGCTTACCGTCACCATTAGGTGTGTTACTCCAGATATTACGTCCTAAAATATCGTCCTTGTCTGTCAGTGTATAACCGCTCGCAAAGCCTGTACCATTCATCGCTGGGCTATAGCAAGCTTGCTCCGTTAACGATACCAACTCTTTAATGTTTGCTAGTCGCCAATTCTTTTTGCCAGCAAAGTTGTGTAGAGGGTGGTTACCGGACGGATTACGAATTTGTTGGGCCGTAGACAGCGCGAATTGCCATGACATCGTAGCTCGCGTTCCGGTGCATTCTTCGTTTGCTGCATTCCATGTCATACCGACTGGACAGCGCATCCATGTAAGACCTGTTTTTAAGTCAGTTACAGTTCCCTTATCTGAATAAGTGTAACGTGTATTAGGTGCTGTTTTAGCAAAATCAGTCGAACACTCTTGTGTAGCCATTGCTACTTGAGAAGCCAACACAAGAGATAACGCGGTCATTAGTTTCTTCATCTTATTGTCCCTTAACTGCTACTAGACGGATTGGGAATTGGTAGGAATCATAGGCATCTTCACTTGTACTGCTTGAGCGAATCTCAACGAATGAAGTAGCCCCTCTATCTGCGCCCCGAGAGACAATTGCGGGGAAATAAATCTCACCATCCATGAGCTGTGATGATGTGTCCGTAAACCTAAAACCATCATGCCAAAACGCACCTTTTTCTAAATAAGGGCTGCCTAAAGTTTGCTGTGGGAAGTATTTGACATTAAAACCATACACATTGTTCGGTTCATATTCTGTGCTCGGCGCAAATAGTGTCTTTTCACCGAAATCTAGTAAGTCATAAGTTTCACGGTAAGTAGGCAGGCGCCAACCAGTGATTCCACATAACGATTGTTTGTTTATGTACTCAACGTATTGGCTCGTAGTACAAATTTCATCGCCCACCTCTTTACAGCCCGCAAGATCTACATCTTTGCTAAATGGCTTAAATGTTTCAGACTCAAACGCAAATAGGCGGTCTTTAAATTGAATAGAGCTCGCATCCGCACTCTTGTTTTCCCAAACAAGACCAGTACGCTCATCCAAAGTGCAAGCCCACTCAGTGGCATCTGCAGCTAAAGCAGCGCCTTGTGAATCTAGCTTAACGAACTTAAAGCCCGCGCCTGTCGACGTTTGCTTGTCCTCTTTGTCGAAACCGTATTCCGCATCTTGACCAGGGTAAGAAGCTTGAACCTCAGCAACGTCTGCTGCGCCATCAGCAAAATGAAGAACGGCGCCCGTGTCGTTACTACCAGCTGTTTGTTCAACAACCGCTGCAATTTCTTCAGCAAATGCACTCACTTCCGCTTCAGACAAAAGATCAGAGGCCAACGATTTACCTTGGAAGCTAAGACTTTGAGCAAGCAGCGCTACGCCTTTGGTCATTTGTTGTGGTTGCATCGCAGCTAATAGCGCAACCGTGTTTTGCTCTAGCTTGTCCAGCTCACTGGCTTCTGCGTTAGACATCACCGAACCATTCAGCGAAACGCCTACACTAGCCAGTTGCGCTTTAACAATCTCTTCAGCTTGAGCAACGGTTTTACCGTCAACCACAAGACCTGCGAGCAATGTTGTTACACCATTTACTGTGTTACCCGTTGCTAAGTTTTGGCCTGGAGCCGCAAGACGCAACATTTGGTTTGAGCCATGATCAACTTGAGCAAGAATCGTGCTAGTCAAAATGTTCTTGTCGCTTGACGTCAGGGAGAACTTACCAGCATTATCCGTTTTAGCACTCGGTTCAGTAGTATCACAAACGTAGTTCTGGTTTAAATCGATACATACTGGCGTATCAAGAAGTGTACCTGCAGAAACGATGGTGCCAGCTACATTATAGGTCGGTGTTGACGTGTCACCACCAGAACCACCGCCACAACCAGCTAGGGCTAGTGACATAGCAACGAAAGAATATTGAAACTTCATAAATTTTGTCTTCTTTAGATTTTAATTAACGAGAACGAATCACTCTCACCATTGAAAGCAGGAAAAGTCCTACCAAGGTCCAAAGCGAACCACTGCCACCTGAACCACCACTGCTTTCTTTAGTGGTATCAGCACTACACTGATACTGAGCAAAGTGACTAACACCCCACTCTTTCAACACCCCAGAGTTCCCTGACACGCGGTCAGATACTTCGAGACGCCAAGTACCCCAACTCGGTTGACCGACAAGTGCTTGTAACTCCTCGTCATACTGAGCGGTGAAGTAACCTTTAAATCCATTGGTATTGCTTGATTGATGGCTAAGTAGCACAACCGATTTACCTTGTGGAGACACAAGCGTCACTTGCAGATCCTGCAGTGAGTCATGTTCGATGTTCAGGTAAACCGCAAACGAATCATCAATCGTGCGTGACTTGTCCGATAGCGTCTGAGAGAACAATCTGTCACCCTGCTCCGGCAAAGCGGAGTTCACTGGTTGAGGCTGGATATCGAGCTCTGGCGTACCATTAACCAGCATCACCTTTTCGCTCCACTGGTGAGCCTTTAAACCTTTAGCAAATTGGTAATCCAATGAGATAGAGGAATCGAATTGCGTGCCACATGTCAGACCGCTTGGTAAAGCCACCTTCATTGAGGTCGAGTCAGAAAGCGTTTCATCAAAATCGAAAACGGATTCGTTGTTTAGCTGCCATTGCCCTTTGATGCTCGCTTCACGGCCAGTTTGGCTCAGGCTCACACCAACGTCTTGACCTTGTGCGATGTATCGAGCGTCATAGCGAACGCGAAGAGGCGCTTTAAGTAAGTTGTGTTTGTTGAAGCTGTCCGTCAGGAATTGGGCATAGTCTTTATTTGGGAACAAAGTGTTTGCGGCAAACACGGTCGATTCCGCCAGATCATGCATTTTCACGCCACGACCAATGCCATACATGCCTTCAAGGACAATGGCGTCAAACTCGCGGAACACGCTATCGGTGTCATCACCGTATCGTTCAACCGATGCTTTAAGCGCTTGGAACAGTGGCGTTGACCACAGCTCATCGCCTAGTTCACCGCCCACACTAACGTGCGCTGGATACTCTGAGCTCTCGAAGTAACGCGCTCTTTGGTTCCATAAGCTACGAGTTGTTTTGCGTGTTCCGAACATACCGTCCCAGTTGAACACCGTATCTAACTCGAATTCTTGGCCACGGCGAGCTGCGTCTAAATACTGTGTTCGGTAGCTCGCGCTGCCCGCCCAGTAATCACCAACACCTTCTCCAATCGCGCCAGTATGTCCATACGCCCAATCAGGAACGATTTGATAGTGAATACCGTGTCCTAGCTCGTGCAAAATCACATCTGCATCTGCAGCATCTGGAGATACTCCGCCAACGCCTAACATCAGCGCACGCGAACCTGTGTAGTAAGAAGAGTTGTCGAGCGCTAAACCACGCCCATCAAAACGAAGCGGTTCGTCAAATAAGTCATAGCTCAAGCTCGATAAGTACTGCAGTGAGCTGTCAAGATGGTAAAACGCCATCAACTGCAAAAAGGCATTCTCGCCAAGTTGAGCGCTTTGCATCGCTTTTACATCCGCAAAAGATTGAACCCCCTCAGGCGGCAAAATACTGCTTGTATCACGCACAGGCTCTGCACCTACCGCAGGTGAAGACAGTAATGCAAGTGCATCCACCTGTTTAACGCGCTCGTTAGCTAGGTAGAACTTGCCACCAGACTGCAAAACTTGAATCTGCTTCTCAACATATTGAAGTGGCTGCGGATAATCCTCTAACGAATTCCAAGCAGAATCAGGCGCAGCTTGTTGTTGCATTGTACGTAAATCAGGATCAAAGAGTGAGACGGGAACCGTTACTAACTCACCAGAGCTCAATGCTGGCGGCTCGGTCACTTCCAATCGAACAGGCAGTTCCAGTTCTCCGGCAGGCATCGCCTCGCCATTACGAATCACCGTATCTTCAAGGCTTTTGAAAATACGCTCGACTTGGCTGTCTTGGTTAGTCGACAGCACAATGGTGCGTTGCGGTTGATACTGCCCATCGACCCACACATCAAAGTTGTAATGATCTCCGAGCTGAGAACGAGTTTGATAGCGAAACTTAAGTTCGCCAGCGCTAGCGTAATTCGCTTGTAAATAGCGCAGCGCTTCAGCTTGGTTCGTAACCGTAATGGCAGCGCTAGGGTAATCCCACTCGGCAGCGTTCGTCACTTGAACGCCTGCCAACGCAAGAGAAAGCGCCAAAAGTTTGAGTTTCATGCAGGGCTCCTACTAAAAGATGTACTTCGCGTTAACCGTAAAGTAACGACCTGGTTCCGTTGAGTAGCGTTTGCTCTCATCCGCTATGCCAGCAACGTCTTGGTAGCGAATGTATTCTTTGTCGAACAGGTTGATGATGGTCGCACTCAAACGAAAATCTTTGGTGATTTGGTAACTTGCCCCCAAATCGAGCGTGTTCCATGAATCTGTTTGTGCGCACTCGGTCTTTTGTCCAAGTGACGTTTGGCAACTCGGCACACGATCCATCGAACCAGCCCAGTTCCACGTCGCGAACGCATTAAAGTCTTGCTGCTGATAGTTCAGCCCAACATTGCCCTCGAAAGGTGTGATGCTACGAACGTACTCGCCTTCGGCGTCCTTTCCGTCCACATAACCAAGCTTGGTACTTAGCTTCCAAGACGAAGTGAAAGCGTACGCGGCAGAAAGCTCGGCGCCGTAGGTTTCAACGCCGTGTAAGTTTTGGTATTGCTTGATGTAGTTACCGAAGTTATCTTGCCCTGTGGTAACAACATCAATGAAGTTTTGGAACTTGTTGTAAAACGCAGAAACGTAAAGTTGCGCGCGGCCATTATCGAATTTGTTACCGATTTCAAAGGAGTCCGAAGTTTCAGCCTCTAGGTCCATGTTCGGTGCAATGACAAACGGCGTTAGCGGCACAAAGTCATGGTTTACGAAGCCATACGCTTTGTCGTATTCCGGAGCACGATAACCGTGGTTATAAGATACATAAACGATGTTATTGGCAAACACTTCACGAGAAATCGATAGGCTTGGAGATACCTCTGAGCTATCCATGTCTTTTAATGGGAAGCCGCCCACTTCACCCTCACCGTCCGGTGTTAGACGGTGCGCATCAAAGCGCAGGCCGCCTGTAATGGTCCATTTATCCAGCTCCACCATATCTCGAACGTACAGACCAATGTTATAAGCACGAGCAGGAGCGAAAGGTTGTTTGGTCGAAGGCGTTACCCCGTTCCAATCAATCTTGGAATCGCTATCTGTGCGTTCATAATAGTCAGTAGAAAGCTCGATACCGTAAGCCAATTGGTGCTCAGCATTTGCAGCATAAATCGTATTGGTGAAATCACCACGGAAGCCAATTGTTTCGTCAATGAAGGTTTTGTGTTCTAGCTCGCGACGTCTAACAGTCAAGCCATTGTGGTCAACTTGTCTCATTAAACGATTCGTGTCTTCCACCACTTCGGTGTGGCGCCAGTAGACCTTTGTATCTAACTCTTCGAACCAAGTTGGATTAATCGGTGTAACCTCTGCACCAATATAAGCGCTGTACTCTTTTGTCGATTCATCTTCTGCGAAGTCTTCGATATGCCATTTGCCATCCTTCTGTATAGATGGCGAACCTTCCAGGCGTTGTTGGTCTTGCCGATAAAGTTCGGCACGCGCTTTGACCATCACTTCATCATTGAAGAAATGATTGATGGCGTATGACGCGCTGTAACCATCCAAATCGCGGTTGTACAAATCTTGGCTGAAGTTACGCGTCTCTTCACCTTGCCAATACGCCGCGTTGACTAAGCTTTCCGTGTCGCCAGAACGAAATGCCAGATTGCTCGCGCCTTTGTATTTATTGCTGATCCCCGTGTACGTGCCCGTGGCATCAACATAAAAGTCACGATCTTTTAAAAACTCGCCAGGCTGTTTGGATTTTAGAATCACAGCGCCACCGATAGCACCAGAACCTAAGACTGATGAGCTCGCCCCTTTCACTACTTCTAATGATTCAAGATTAGAAAGATCAAACGTATCGCGGCCCACTTTGTCATTGCTGTCATTCGCACCAAAACCGTCTGCTGAGCGAATGCCGTCACGAATGATCATAATGCGGTTACCCGTCATGCCTCGAATCGTGATGTTTTGTGGACGCCCAGCGCCACCCGACACACTTACCCCAGGTTCATGACGCAGCGCATCATAAAGCTCTGTTTCGCCCTTTTGTTCAATCTCTTCGCTAGTGACAACTGCGACGCTGCCTGCTAGTTCAGACATTGGTTGTTCAATCCGATTCGCCGTCACCACGACCTCTTCCATAGAGAAAACGTCAGATTTGGCGTGCACTTGGCTGGCAGCTAGTACCGAAAGTACTGCCGCTGACACTGGGGTAAGCTTCATTTACTGCTCCGCTTTAGATGTTTTAATTAGTGATAAAAGAAAGGCGTATTCTTTTGCTTGTTGTTCTTGCGCTTGTCGTGGGTCCATTTGGTGGCCCGAATTAAAATTGGTCTGCAACAAGTACGGCCCGTCGCGCTCACTTAGCGCGGAAACCTTGGCGAGATACTTGGCACCTTCCCAGTAAGGCACGCGCTGGTCGATCAAACCGACTTGAACCAACATGGGTGGGTAAGCGTCTTTATGAATGTTGAGAATTGGATCGTACGCTTTCATTAGCGCCAGTTGCTCAGATTTGGTTGGGTTACCCCATTCGCCATACTGCTGTGTGGTCAGCGGAAGTGAGGTATCCGACATGCTTGCTACCACATCAACAAAAGGTACTTTAAGCACGACACCTGAAAACAATTTAGGGTCTTGATTAACCGCTCCCGCGACCAACGTGCCACCAGCACTTGAACCGATGGCAAAAATCTCTCTATTGCCGCGTTCAAACGTTTGCATCGCCTTAGCGGCCGCGACAAAATCACCAATAGAATTGGCTTTGCGCACACCACGGCCCTGCTCGTGCCACTCATCGCCAAAGTACCCACCGCCGCGAACATGGGCGATAGCGTAAATCACGCCTTGGTCGAGCAAGCTTATGACTTGAGGCATAAAGTAGGGCTTCATCGTAAAACCGTATGCGCCATAGCCGTAAATCATCACAGGTGATTGCGCGTGTAATTTGTCTTTGCGATACGCTAAAGAGACCGGGACAGAAACACCATCGTGCTTGATAAAAATGCGTTGGGAGACATAACGTTGGCTATCAAAATCTTGGTAAGCATCTTGAGAATACAAGGTTTTAGTCAGCGTTTTTACATCGAACTCTTCCCACTGAGGAGGCGTAGTCATCGACATACTTCGTATACGAATCTTGTTTGATTCAAAATCGCCCAACGTGCTCAACCAAGCGACATTGCCATCCTGTTCTAATGGCAGTATCACTTTTTCCTGACCTTGGTATGAATACACCGTCAATGTCGCTACGTTGTTCGGCTTACTGAGTGCCACAACTCCTGCATCATAAAGGTAGAACTGGCCAAGCGGTTCACGAGGGGTCGTAAAGCGTTGCCATGTTGCGCTAAGAGGTGCTAGATCGGTTTGATAAAGTGCAAATGTACCTTCAAGATTGCTGTTGATGTAAACGCGCCCTTTCGCCACATCCGCGTAATATTCCACGCCCGCTTCTGGCACTCTCAGTGAATCGCTTACGGTGCCCGTTTCTAGATCAACAAGCTTCTGCTCTGTGGTTGACTCGTTGTTGCTTTGCAGCACCACGTAACGGCTATCTGCCGCACGGTAGAAAGAAAGTAACCAATCTGATTTGTATTCGTGCCATACAACGGTTTTAGCCGAAGATTCAGTGGAGATGCGTAGGATCTGATGAGGTCGCTGTGTACGCATTTCCTTCGAAACGAGATAAGCCATCTTACCATCAGGTGAAAGCAATACACCGCTATCGACGTGCGTTGCCAGCTCCGTAGATTGGCCAGAGAGTAAATCAACAACCACGGCGCGATATTGCTCGCTTCCATCAATATCTTCAGTGAAAAGCAACGTGTCTCCGCTTACTTGCCACTGCCCTACTTGATAATACGGATATGCAGATTGACGTTCAGAGAAATCAAATACTGTGTTCTCTTGTGCATACTGGTTCGAACGTGATAGCAACACATAACCACTGTCACGACGCGTTAACGTCCATTCGCGTCCATTTACGATCGACCATGGTTTATCACCTTTATCTGCCACCATGGCTTCCCACTGCGCGAGAAGATCTTGCGTCAACGTCTGATATTTTTTTTGATACTGTTCAGTCTTACGGTTCTGCTCTGTTAGGTAGGTAAGAACTCGCTCATCTTTACGAGCGTCATCTCGCAACCAATTAAAGTCATTAACGGCAAAGCAAGAACTAGAGGTAATTATGAGCCCTAAAAAAACATGAGTAAATTTCATATAGAGAGCAAATTCATTTATAAGATTAATACAATGGCGCGTATTCTGCCCTTAAATAAAAATGAGATCAATTATCATTTTCATAATCATGTGAAATTTTTATCTAGTATGTGAGGAAAAACGTTTGCTTGGACCGAGTTGATAAAACTTAATACCTCTCTAAATTAGCGATCTATGCTGTTTATATAAAACCAGATAAATATAAAAGCCTAGCAAACACGTTAGTATAGAAAGACATCATTTCGCCTGGAGATAAGCATAAAAAAACCCGAGTGCGAACACTCGGGTTTTGAAAAACTAAAATCAGTTGAAAACTGGTGCGACTTTTACTCTTCAGAGTTTGGTGCCGCTGGCTTTTTCTTCGGGATGAACACATCATCACCCACTGATACGTTTTTGTAGAAACTCTTGTCACGTTTAACAGGTTTCTTAGCCGACTTCTTCGCTTGAGGGCGTGATTTCTTCGCTGTCGCTTTCTTGTTACGGAAATCTGGCTTAGGTGGCTTCAGGCCTTTGAACTTACCTTTCAGATCTTCGAATACTGAAAACTCAAGATCTTGTTGTAGGTAAGCTTCTACACGTTTAAAGCTATCCCAGTCTTTTGGACCAACAAGAGAAATCGCATCACCCTTGTTACCAGCACGGCCCGTACGGCCAACACGGTGTACATATTCTTCAGTATGCTTTGGCATATCGAAGTTAATGACGTGTGTCACTGTCGCAATATCCAAACCACGAGAAGCAACATCTGTTGTCACTAGGATCTTGAATACCGCTCGCTCAAACTGGCTCATGATCGTATTGCGTTGAGTCTGGTTCAAGTTACCACTCAATGCAACGGCCTTCAGTTTCTTCTCGTTTAGCTTCGCTGTTAGGCGCTCAGTATCATCGCGCGTCGCCGTAAAGATGATAACTTGGCGATATTCTGCTTCTGAAAGTACGCGATCTAGAATCGCCTCTTTATGATCAAGATGATCACACAAGTAGAATTTTTGCGTGATATCTTTGTGTTCTTCGTTAGAAACACCGATAGCAATACGTTTCGGAGCATTAAGCATTTCAGCCGCAATGTCATTTACGTCGGCGTGATCCAACGTTGCAGAGAACATTAATGTTTGACGGCGACGATGCTTAGCTGCTTTATGGATACGACGAAGCTCTGGTGCAAAGCCCAAATCCAGCATACGATCTGCTTCATCAAGGATCAGCGTTTCCAAACCTTCAAGGTAAAGCGAGCGGTGCTCTAAGTGGTCAGCCAGACGTCCTGGTGTCGCCACGATGAATTTCGGGTAACGGCGCAGTGCTTTCACTTGATCATTAAAGTTCTCACCACCCAAAATCAATGCAGCTTCATAAGATAGGCCAGCAAGCATAGAGCGAAGCTCACCATACACTTGTTTCGCTAGCTCACGAGTGGGAGCAAGAATAACTGCGCGAGGGTCTTTGGCAGAAAACGATTTTGTCTTTAAAGACTTGTGAAGCATTGGTAATACAAACGCCAAAGTCTTGCCCGAACCCGTTTTCGAAGATGCCAATAAATCCTTGCCTGCAATCGCAACAGGAATAGCCTGCTTTTGAATGTCAGTTGGTTTTTTAAAATCGTAGTGTTTTAGGTTCTTCAACAATCGGTTGTCTAGGCCTAGATCTTTAAATTGCAAAGTATTCTCCAATAAATCAGTCAGCGTCTGAGCGCTCTGTAATGTCGTTTCCGCTCTAACGCAGCAAAAAAATAAAGCTCGGTATAATACCGCAAATCATAGGAGTATAGATAGAGATCACACAAACTAATTCCCACGGATGAAAACAAAACATCATTTGCGGCTCAATTAAGAACAAACCCTCGCTTTATTGGTCAGCTGCTTGACTTAAGATTTAGAGAAAAGCGAGCTCAAGGTGCGCCTCTCGTTCTCCAATAAAACTGCGTAAATGCAGTTATTTGCGCCGAGAAACTTTCATTTGTGTCAATATCGTCTAAATTATTGATATCAGGAACGTGGCAAAAACACCTGCTATGAGAACTGTTGTGGGAATAAGGGAGAGGATAATTCACTCACCTTTGTTAAGCTCAGGTAAAAGTTGACGTCAGGTACTCCATGAAATTCTTGGGTTTTTTTGACTTTTGCTACATCATGTACTGATAAAATGTATCCACATTTAACCTCGCTACTGTATAAAATAATAGTTGGTAGCGAGACTTTCACTATAAGCAAGGAGTTCTTATATGAACAAAACGTTGATCGCAGCTGCAGCAACTTCAGTACTTCTACTAGCAGGTTGTGCTTCTTCTGATGACGCAGCAACAGCAAATGCAGCAAAACTAGACGAACTAAGCAACCAAGTTAGCCAACTAAGCCAAGACGTACAAGCTCTTCAATCTGACGTTCAAAAATCAGGTGCAGCAGCAATGGCTGCTCAAGAAGAAGCTGAGCGTGCTAACGAGCGTATCGATAACATCGCTCAGTCTTACACTAAGTAAGATTTGATACCGCGTCTTAACGCCCGTTAAGGCGCGGTTATTTCGACAGGAACCCCATTCTGTGCGGCAATCGCTGCTTTAGCCTTCACATTTTTCAGTCCGAACTCATCCAGCCACCACTTTAACTCTTTTGGTACCTGTAGGTGATCTTTCTCACCATTGCTGCGAGTCAATGGCTCATGTGCCTCTAAAAATACACTTCTGTCCGGCTCTAGTGATACTTTCACTGGTTGGTTAATGATATTCACTTCTTCACCGTTACGAACTTTTTCAAACAACCATTCAATGTCGCTTGGGTCCATACGAATGCAACCCGCGCTGACGCGCATGCCGATGCCGAAATCTTTGTTGGTACCGTGAATAAGGTACTCGCCATTTCCGTAGGCTAAACGCAATGCAAACATCCCAAGTGGGTTGTCTGGACCGGCAGGTACAACGGTTGGCAAGTCAATGCCCTTCGCTTTGTACTCGGCACGAATCGAGGCTGGCGGCGTCCACGTAGGGTTTGGACGCTTTTGGCTAATACGCGTTGTCATCACCGGGGTGTCTCGCCCAATTCGCCCGATTCCCACGGGGAATACATGCACAATATCTTCCCCTTTCGGGAAATAGTATAAGCGCAATTCCGCTAAATTGATGACAATGCCTTTGTGGGGTACATCTGGGAGGATCAGTTGTGTTGGAATAGTAAGAACGTGTCCCTCTTCTGGCAAGAAGGGATCCACGCCTTTATTTGCCGCCATTAAACCTAGCATCCCGACATCGTAGTGCTTGGCAATATTTGCCATGGTTTCGCCTTCTTGCACGACGTGGTTTTCAAGGCGACCAATTAAACGACTGCCATCCTCTGGTAGCTCGTACATTTTAGCGAATGACAAACCACTCGCTAAAGATAACGATACAGATAACAACGTACGTTTTGCGAAACTCATTGATCGCTTTTTGCTAAGCATTTCACTTTATTCCTTGGCACTTTTAAAGAGCCGTAAGGTTATCTCTCTTTCTGTCTTGTGATCAACCATCGGCTTGTGATATTCCAGTAAAGAAAATCCCTCCCAAGTCCAAGGTTTATGGATGTATTTGTTTGGCACACTTTTGATTTCAGGCACCCAGTGGCGCACGAATTGGCCATCAGAATCAAACTTCTCACCTTGGCTTATCGGGTTGAAAATACGGAAGTACGGCTGCCCATCACAACCCGTCGATGCAGACCACTGCCAACCACCATTGTTTGCTGCGAAATCGCCGTCCACCAGCTTACTCATGAAGTACGCTTCGCCCCAACGCCAGTCAATGTGTAAATCCTTGGTGAGAAAGCTCGCGACAACCATACGAAGCCTGTTATGCATCCAGCCTGTTTGGTTGAGCTGACGCATTGCTGCATCGACGATCGGGTACCCTGTCGCTCCAGCCTTCCATCGCTCAAAAGCCTGCTCATCATAAGACCACTGAATTTTATCCTCCCAGTCGATAAAGCCTTTGCCTTTAACGAGCTTTGGTTCGAAAACCAACAGATGCTGATAAAACTCACGCCAAATGATCTCACTCAACCAAGTTGCTTTCCCTTCTGTTAGGTCATTTTGTTGGTTTTCAGCATACAAGCGAGCAATACATTGCCTTGGTGACAATGCACCAATCGCAAGATAGGGAGACAGTTGACTGGTGCCATCAATAGCCGGAAAATCTCGATCTTCCTTGTAAGCATCACTGCGCTCACGAGCAAATTCCCTAAGCTGCTTTAAAACATCATTGGTCGAAGCAAACCAATCCTCGCTGGACTCTCGAGGATAGCTAAACGTGAAGTCTGAACTAAATCGAATCGGCTCTAATTGTTCCAATATTTTGCTGCTTAGCGGCGCTTGTTCGTGAGGCTTTGTTACCGCTGGCATTTGAAACTGCGTCAACCAAGCACGTTTGAATGGTGTAAATACCTTAAAATACTCACCTTGCTTATTGAGAACCGTCGTTGGTGGGTGCACACATTTGTCGTGAAACAGTTCAAAATCGATATCATGGGAAGCTAGCGCCTCTCTCACTTGTGCATCGATCTCTCGTTCATTCACTTCATAGTGAATATTCGCCATAACAGACGTTGCTTCAAGTGTTTTCGCCCATTCACTAATCACTTCGGTACAATCAGAAAACGACGGCACCTCTTTATATAAAAAAGGAACATTCAGGCTTTCCAACTCATCGTTGAGATACTCTAAACGACGAGCAATGAGATCCGCCTGCATCGGCGCCATGTGGTGTTCTCGCCACTGCTCTGGCGTCGCGATGAAACAAGCGACAACAGGCTGACCTGAATCTAACGCCGCTTTAAGTGCGGTGTGGTCTAACGTTCGTAAATCACGTCGAAACCATACTAAGATCATGGTGTCTCCTTCGTTTCGTCTACTCTGTTAGATGCAGTTTCTCAATCACTTCAGAACATCCAATACGTTCGCCAAAACGTGTTTGAAGCATTTTGATGGACTCCACTTGCTTAGCTGCCAGCGCTTTATTGGAAAACAGGTAAATGAGCGAGTAGCTATCAACAACTTCGTGATCCAGTAAACCAGAGACATCATCAACTTTGTCGATCAACGTCGTGTGATACCCTTGCTCACACAACTTCGCTGCTTGAATCCAGCTCTCTGCTTCCCTATGTTGTTCAAAGCTGATAAGCAAGCACTTCCCTTTGGAAGCGGCTTTGTTTTCAGAGTCGATAACAAGGGCAAGACGAGTAATCAAACAAGTTTGAAATAACCCCATCTGCAACGATCTCAGCGATCCTTTGACCATCTCCAGCGCGTCAAATACAGGGTCAATAAACTGTTCAATAACCAAGTTCAATGGATATTCTTTGAGAACAGAAGCAAGTAAGCTCTCCGCTTTTCCTCGATTCAGTTTCGAAAGTGCTGATAACATGGTTTCTACTTCTTCGAGAGTACGAACTTCATTGTTGACTTCTACGTCCGCACTTTTTCCCAAAAGTCCCTTTACTTTACCGATGGCAATCCCCTTCGCGAGCCAACTCTGGACTTCACGAATCGTATCGAGATCTTGCTGTCGATAAAGTCTGTGCCCTTTTTCTGTTCGCTGAGGCTGGATCAAATTGTATCTTCTCTGCCAAGCTCTCAGCGTAACTGGCTTTACACCCGTGATTTCTGCGACGTCTCGGATCGCGTATAGTTTTTCTTCTGAACTACAAACCATAGCGTAATCTCATCTCCTGCGGATACGGTTCTAAAAACTTCTGTTTTGCTAAATACTCATCTGGGTAAGTGTTTAAGTAGTGCTTAATCAATGTCAACGGTGCTAACAATGGCAATGTACCAGTGCGGTAGTCATGAATTACTGTTGCTAATTCTTCTTTTTCGTCTTTAGTTAAAGCGCGCTTAAAATACCCTTGTAAATGCATTAGTACGTTAGTGTTGTTTTTTCGGCTAGCACGATTCGCAAGTGCCTTCATAAGACCTAAGCGATACTCTTGATAGAATTCTTCGATTTCATAGCTAGCGACATCGGCAACTAAACGACCAAGAGAGCGGTATGACTCAGGGTGATGCGCCATCAAGGTCAACTTATAGCGCGAATGAAAATCGATAATTTTGCCTCGAGTTGGCTCTCCGTCCATCGAGTCATAAAAGTCGTTCAAGCAAAATACTCGGGTAATAAAGTTTTCTTTTAATACAGGATCGTTGAGTCGGCCATCCTCTTCGACGGGCAACCAAGGCATTTTTTTCATCAGCGTTTGTGTGTACAAGCCGACGCCTTCTTTCGCTGCGTTATTTTTGCTATAAACCTTGACGCGCTCCATACCGCAAGTTGGAGACTTGGCACAGACGATGTAACCACAAAGTTGCTCGCTTTGTAGCTCCTCCACTTTGTTAGCAGAGTAAGCAAGCATATTATCGGTATGGTCATTTTCTGGATTTTTAGTTTCTACTAGAGCTACACGCTCTTCTTCGGAAATCAAACGAATTGTTGGTCGCGGCACTGGCATTCCGACACCCACTTCGGGGCATACCGAAACAAAGTCAAAATATGGGCTGAGCTCTTTAGTCACAAAGTTACTTACTTTATGACCAGAGTCAAAACGAACTCGTTCACCCAAAACACAAGAACTGATACCTACTTTGATTGAAGATTCCATGATGACGCATCCCTATACAAAATGTTTTGTTGTATAACTTATAGCAAGGCTTTTCAGATTGTACAAGAAAATAAATTGTACAATTTAATCGTTTTACTTTTCTCAAGAGCATTTCGATCAGCGCTTTCTCAAAAGTTTTTTATGTTCTCAATGTCCATTTTGTGCGCGCAATCGACAAATCGCTCAAAAGCGAATCGATTGCTCTTTTGCTTTCAACAGATTTAGTTATCAATGATGTTCATGGTTTCTAAAAGCGTGGTTTTTGTGACTAAGCTCTCAAGGGGCCACTGTACGTCCCGATATTATTGCTTCAACGAAAACGAACAAGTTCAACAGAATTGGTAATAGCGTTCTATACTAGAGGCGTTTTATCAAAACAAAACTTTGGAGAGCACTTATGGCAACCCCACACATCAATGCACAACCAGGTGATTTCGCTGAAACGGTTCTAATGCCAGGCGACCCTTTACGTGCTAAATACATCGCAGAAACGTTTCTTGAAGATGTGAAGCAAGTTTGTGACGTTCGTAACATGTTCGGCTTTACTGGCACTTACAAAGGCAAAAAAGTGTCTGTTATGGGTCACGGCATGGGTATCCCTTCTTGCTGTATCTACGTACACGAGCTAATCGCAGAATACGGCGTGAAAAACGTAATCCGTGTAGGTAGCTGTGGTGCGGTACGTGACGACGTTAACCTAATGGACGTTGTTATCGGTATGGGTGCTTCTACAGACTCTAAAGTAAACCGTATCCGTTTCAACAACCACGACTTCGCTGCAATCGCTGACTACGGCCTTCTAGAAGAAGCGGTAAATCAAGCGCGTGCTCAACAAGTACCAGTGAAAGTTGGTAACGTATTCTCTGCAGACTTGTTCTACACACCAGAAGCTGACATCTTCGAGAAGATGGAAAAACTAGGCATCCTAGGTGTAGACATGGAAGCGGCTGGTATCTACGGTGTTGCTGCAGACCTAGGTGCGAAGGCGTTAACCATCCTAACGGTTTCTGACCACATCATCCGTGGCGAAAAACTAAGCTCAGAAGAGCGTCAAAAGTCGTTCAACGACATGATGAAAGTTGCTCTAGAAACCGCAATCAACATCTAAGATCTAGTAGTAAGTAATAATTTGCAGCCAGAGTTATTGCTGGCTGCCCGAATTATCCCGAGGGGGCGATTGTGTCTAACGGCGAACTGCCAAAAGACGCAGATGGGTTACAACTCAACTTTTGTAAAACATTGGCGTGTGACAACTTTGGATTGAGTGATGCAAAGCGTTACGTTCTGCAACATGCTAACCCTAAACGTCCGGCGATGGTATGCCGTGAATGTGGAGCTTTCCCCCCCTTACTTAACAATCGCGATGTCGTGAACGAACTTCATCGCCTGCGACACGTCCACAGTGACGGGTTGCCTGCGTGCCGCAATGATGATTGCGAGAACTTTGGACTATCCGTCCACACACATAAACACCTCTACCACGCTTTCGGTTACAGCGGCGATCGTCAACGTTACCGTTGTAAAGCGTGTCAAAGTACCTTTGTTGATAAATGGTCAGGCGCGAACAAGAAGCTACAATTCCAAGAGAATTTAATGGGCTTATTGTTTACTGGTTACTCTGTGCGCGAGATCTGCCGAAAACTCAGTATCAACCCGAAAACCTTTTACGATCATGTTGATCATATTGCGAGTCGCTGTCGCCGTAAATTAGCCACTATTGATGCTCGTTGGGTAAACCACGCAACGCACTATGAATTGGCCTCAAATTATGTTGCATTGCAGCCAAACAGCAATAATGGTGTCTACTGGATTGTTTCTGGTGAAGCCCACTCAGGCTATATTCTTTGTCAACATGTGAACTATTCTGCTGATGAAGAGCCAATCGCCACGCTAGACCATAACCCGTACGACGAGGTCTCTCGTTTTGTTTCCCAAGAGTACACAGCGGAAGCAAGTGAACCGCCAGCGGAACCTTCGAACCTCCTGCGTGAGCGTATTGACCAAAAATACCAAACCATTTTGGCTCGCGGTAACGTGGAAGATCCTCTTGGTAATCTTTCTGTATTCCATTACCCATCTAAAGGTGCATTAGTTCGTCCGCCTTACACATCATACGCTCATTACCTGCATGTACTTGATATGTGTTGCCCCAACAAACGTGTATCTCTATATATGCCTCAAGACCCCCTACTACGTTCGGCAGCACTGAGCGTTTGTTTGTCTCGAATTAAAGAGAAAAATGTCGACTTGATGTACGTAGAAGAAGACGCAAATTGGGACATGAGCACACCTTTTGGCAAGGTCGATATCGCCTATATGAGCTGGTGGCGAGATCGCTGGGCGATCTCCACTCAAGACGAAAGCCACAAAGGCATTTGCTACCTCGCTGGTGATAGAAATGAGCCCGAGAAATGGTTTAACGTTGCAACAACTCGCCATGTGCAGTTCTATCAAAATCGCTTCCAGATCCTTTTCGAAAGCTTCATTAACGAGCCACGTCGCAAATTACGACCTGCTGGAATTTTACCTCTTTTAGATATATTCAGAGCTTGGCATAATTTGTGCTATCAGGATAAGCAGGGTCTTACCGCCGCACAAAGGCTAGAAGTCACTGATGCTCCTTTGACCATCAAACAGCTCCTATCGTAACTATTGGCATTTAGATGTAGTAATTAGGGGCTGTGACAGTATACATTACGGCACCTAATCGTTTACCAAAGCGTTATCCGCATCGTTTTGGTAATAAAACATGCATCTAACCACGTAATATTAGGTGTGAATTCCAGTTCGATAGTCATGGATGTGAACGTTGGATAAAAACCAAATTCAGCTAGAAGATGAGCTCAAAAAGCTTAAAGGCCAAATAAAAACGGCCCCTGAACACACCTTCAGTATTGCGCAGCAATACCGTATCCGCGCGGAGCAAATTTTATTTGTGGATTGTGAAATCCGAGCATTGGTGATAATGGCGCAGTGCTGTTGGTGCCTAATGGATTACCGACAAGGCTTAAAGCTAGTCAAAGACGCCTACAGCAAGCAAACCCAACTTGAAACCGACGACCACCTGCCCGAAATTCTTCATTTATTTGCTCTCCAATATTGGGGACAAGCAAAGTATTACTCAGCCCAACAATATTGGATTAATGCACTCGAACAATCTGCCCTCGTTGATGATATTGAAATTCAAATCGAATCTCTAATTGGGCTTGGCAACGTATGGCGTATCACAAATGAGCATCAACTTGCCGCTTCCACTCATGAGTTGGCGGTTAAAGTGGCAAACAACGTCCGTATTGCTTGGTTGGAAGGCAAAGCTCGTATCCTGTTGGCTTGGGACTATTACTTACTGAATAAGTTTGTCGAAATGCTCACTGTGCTGGATGGTGCAACCGAAGTACTAAAAGATCATGATGACAGCACATGGCAAGCCGAGATCTGGGACTTTAAAGGCCTAGCGCTACTTGGGCTAGAACGCCTTGATGCCGCAGAAGAAGCCACACAAAAGGCCCATAAGCTCGCTATTGAACATGATCTCATTTGGATGAAAGCACACTCGTTTATTAGCCGCGCAAGGCTCGAACTCTTGCGCAAAAATACGGATAGTGCAGCAAAGTTATTACTCGCAGCAGAAGAGTCCGCGCTTAGTTTTGACAACGGCGAGCTACTAAGTCAGATCTGCTTTCAGCAATCTCGAGTCGCTGAAGAGCAAGGTGATTTTGAATCAGCGTTTAACGCGTTTAAAAAATACCGTAAACATGCACTTAAAATGCTCAAAGAACAGACTCATCGAGTCAGTATGGATAAAGCACGCGGCTCCAAACGCCAACTAGAGCAACGAGCGCGTAAGCTGATTAATCGTATCCGTTCCCAACATGAATATGACCCTGAAAAACAGTTTTCCAATGTTGTGTCCGAGACCTACTGGTGGGAACAGTTAGTTCTGTTTAAAACAGAGCTCAAACGCTCCAACCACGCGATCATTATGATTCAGCATGCAAACCCCGAATTTCTCGATGTTTGTACTGAGCTAGTTCATGCATTGACGACCTCAAGTGATCTCATCTCACGAATTTCCAGTGACAGACTAGCTATGTTAATTGCAGAGAAAGGTCAAGCAGCAGAAGATGTCTATCGCACGGTTCAGGCAATGTTAGACATCTATCCATGGAAACGTCGCGGGCTAAAAGGTCCCAAACCGATACTGTATTTGCAAGATATCCTGACCTTCCCATTCACTTTGGAGCAACTCGAAGAAAGCTATATTGAGGTAATGAAGCATGGAACAACTGCTTAGCAAGGTGACTGACGCAGGCATCGATCCTTCTTCCGTCTCTGGTGAAGAAGCGATTACGCTGTGGGAGCACATCGGGTTACATATTGCATCCACGAACCGAGAAAAAGCACATTGCTATATCATTAGTGCCGAGTATCGACGAGAAATTAAACAGCTCAACGACAGCATCGAAGAACTACGACAAGCCCTTGAGTTGCTCGTTTTACCCGACGATGTAGAAGATATTCTGTCTGTAAAAGCAAGCTTGAGTGATCGTTTAGTAGAAGTAGGTGACTACAACGCAGCATTAACCGAGTATGTCGCTGCAACGAATATCGCCGTCGAATATGGCTATATTGATGAGTACGTACTGGCTATTATTGGAATGGGCAATTTGTGCGATGCCTATGGGGATCACCATCGCGCCTTGCGTTATTACCAAAAAATCGATGCGATCGATCACGCCATTAGCAGTCGCTCTCTACGTCTGCGCTACAAACTTTACATGCTTGCCTGTTACATCAGTTTGAACCGTACCGCAGATGCACAAGAATTATTGAGTGAGTGTGAAGAGCTAAGTATCCTCGTCAGTGATAAAAACCTTGCTGCGCAAATTCATCTTTACCGAGCCAAACTGCATCGTTTGCAAGAGGATTACCCTAACGCATTGCTTGCTATCTCTAATGTCCAGTATACGACGGGCAGTGCTACCACGTACTGGTTATCCACGATGGTCAAAATCGAGACCGCATATTGTCTAAACGGTGTCGGACACACCTCTTTAGCCAACTTAGTGCTGGACTCTATCGGTAAACGAGTTCAGAAGCATTCGTCTCCTCTTGTCGCTCAGCATTTTTACAACGCGATGAGTCAAGTTTACGCTTCTCAAGGGTTATTTCAGAAAGCATTAAACTGTGAAAAAAAAGCGTTTCGCATTGAATCTGACCTTGTCAAACACATTCCAATTGGTGAATTGGGTTCCACTCAATTACGTCGACTTTCTCGTTTTGAGCTACAGCTCAAACTCATTTTGTCAGAACTTGAAAACAAAGAACTCAAGGAAACCACCAAACAACATAAGAATACGGTCGCCCAACTACAGCAAGATGTCTTTACTGACCCGCTAACCTCTTTGCACAACCGGCGCTGGTTAGAAGTCAAACTCAAAGACCTGCTTTTGCACGATACTGAATTTGCGTTGATGGTCATCGATATTGACCATTTTAAGTCCATCAATGATGAGCTCAGTCACCTTGTTGGAGACAAAGCGATTAAACGTGTGTCTCAAGAATTAGCAGGATACTTCAAATTTAAAGGCGCTTCTTGCGTTCGCTTTGGCGGTGAAGAGTTTCTTGTCATTCTAGAGAATAGCAATCTAGAGCGGGCAGAAATGCATGCCGAGAATTACCGCGAACGCATTTATCAATATGGTTGGGACGATATTCTTGGCGAGCGGGGGTTGACCGTATCGATCGGGATTACCTTACATCGAGAAGGAGAGAATACCCAACGTACCTTCTATCGCGCCGACAAAGCCTTGTACCGCGCCAAAGCCAATGGCCGAAACCAAGTCTGTACCGAACTTTAAACCATGCCCCAATCTTCACTTGGGGCATAACCGTGGCTTTTATTCTCCATTCCTTCCTTTATTACTACTTAGTTTGAATATAGTCGCCTTCACTTCTTATTGTCCTCGAATCGCAATCGATACGGATATCGCATAAACATAATTCAAGTACAAAATAACTTGATTGAACGATAGTTAAGACAAATACTTAAACTGTTCATTTACGTAAGATTTTCCATTAAGTAACAAGCACAGGCAGGTAAGATGTTTCTAGACTATTTTGCACTTGGGTTACTCATCTTCGTTGCTTTGGTGATCTTCTACGGGATTATCGTTATTCATGATATTCCGTATGAAATTGCTAAAGAACGCGAACACCCTCATCAAGACGCAATTCATTACGCAGGCTGGGTTAGCCTTTTCACTTTACATGCACTGTGGCCATTTTTATGGATATGGGCAACATTGTGGCGCAAGGAGCGAGGCTGGGGCTTCAAACAACTTGAGCAAGAAACTCACGACATTCATCACCGTCTTGAAGAGCTCATCGACGAAGTCAACGAACTCAAAAACGAAGTATCGATGTTGAAACAACAAAAGATTCAGCAAAGGCCTTTGACTGAACAAAGTAAAGAGGACGAATAATGGATTTATTGCTGATTCTGACTTATACAGCCCTTTGTATCGCCATTTTTAAAGTCTTTAATATTCCTTTGAACAAATGGACCGTACCTACAGCCGTACTTGGCGGCGTAGTGTTGGTGGGCACACTCGTCCTTCTTATGAACTACAACCACCCATTTACTCAGTTAGGTAACCAAGTGTTCCCAACTACGCCTATCGTCTCTGGTGTACGTGGCCGCGTGGTGGAAGTACCAGTCCAGGCCAACCAACCGCTCAAAACGGGCGATATTCTTTTCAAAATCGATCCTGTGCCTTTTGAAGCGGAAGTCGCACGCCTTGAAGCGAAAGTGAAAGAAGCAAGCCAAGGTGCGTTGGGTTTAGAGTCTGACTTGAGAGAAGCAGAAGCGGCGGTTTTGAAAGCGCAAGCCGATAGAGATAAAGCGCAAAGAGAATTTAGCCGATATCAAAGGGGCTTTGATCGCGGCGCGTTTACAGAACAAGATCTAGATACTCGACGCCAAGCGTACAAAGCGGCAGAAGCCATGCTAGACGTTGCCATTTTGCAGCAAGAGCAAGCACAGATCGCATTAGAGTCGGAAATCGGCGGTGAGAATACCCAAGTCGCGCAACTACTCGCTGAGCTACGTAAAGCAGAGTTCAACCTTGAGCAAACCGTCGTTCGTGCGCCAACCGATGGTTACGTTACGCAATTGGCTTTGCGCCCTGGTGTGATGGCTGTGCCGTTGCCGCTTGCCCCTGCAATGACCTTCGTTCATACCGAAGACATTACGTACACCGCAGCGTTCAGACAAAACTCGCTACAACGTTTGAAGGCAGGCTTTGAAGCGGAGTTTATGTTCCGTGCGATACCGGGCAAGGTATTCCGTGGCGAAGTCATCGACGTGATTCCAGCTATTGGTGAAAGCCAAATTCAAGCCAGAGGTGCTCTGCTTGGTACCGATGCCCTGCGCACAAGCGGACGTGTATTTGCGAAGCTGAAAATCACGGACGATTTGAGCGAATACCACCTACCAATGGGTACCGCGGTTGAAGTCGCCGTTTACTCAGACAGCTTTACTCACGTGTCAGTGATGCGCAAAGTGCTGATTCGCATGAAGAGCTGGCAGAACTATTTGTACCTAGACCATTAATGAACAGCTAGCTCATTCATTTATCGATGAAAATAGTATCAGAAAGTGTAATCGGGGGCTGACAATCAGCCTCCGATTTCATTCTAGCCATCCAGACAGATAGCATTCCCACTTTTATCAATATTCTGTATAATGCGCGCCTTATTTTTAATGCTTGCTAAAAAACAAAGCCAGTCAAAGGGATACGTGAATCAAATCACACATTTCCTGAAGAAAAATAGAGCAAACAATAAGCAGCTTGGTTGTTTTGGATATATATTACACAATCAAATAACCAATGCTTTCCAACAATATAAATGAACGTTCTTTAAAATCGACCATTGAACTGAGGTTATCTATGAATCTTTCTGCTAAAACCGTTGTGGTTATTGCAATTGGTGCTGCTCTTTACGGCATCGGTGGCTTACCTATGTTTGGCATCCCTGTGTTTGCAAACACAACGCTAAAACCAGCAATGGCAGTATTAGCATTGTTCTCAGTACTATTTGGCCCACTTGTTGGCTTTTTGGTTGGTTTTATTGGCCACTGGGTCACCGACCTATTTGCAGGTTGGGGCGTATGGCTCACTTGGGTACTTGGTTCAGGTATTGTTGGTTTGATTATCGGTCTATTCCCTTCTCTAACACGCTACCGTTTGGAGAAAGGTGATTTCAATATGAAAGACTTCGCGTTATTCGTGGTACTTGCACTATTAGGCAACGTATTTGGTTACGGTTGCTCTGCATTCCTCGACACGATTTTGTACGCAGAACCGTTCACTAAAGTGTTTACCCAGCTTTCTATTATCGCGATCGGTAACACCATTCTTATTGCTATTGTTGGCTTCTTCATTCTTAAATCTGTCGCTAAACGTAACAAGCAAAGCCGTAACTTAACAGAGGCTTAATGTCGAATGACAATCGAATTTTCTAACTTCTCTTTTAGATATGAGTCGCTGGACAAACCGACGCTAAAAAATATCAATCTAAGGATAGAGAAAGGAGAGAAAATCGTCATTATTGGTCCAAGTGGTAGTGGTAAATCTACCCTTGGGCAATGTCTTAACGGACTGATCCCACACGCAATCAAAGGGGAAACCAGTGGAACATTGACCATCAATGGTCAAGACACCGCCCCTTTCGACATGCATCAATACACAGAGCAAGTTGGCACCGTACTGCAAGATACGGACAGCCAATTTGTCGGCTTGAGCATTGGCGAAGACATCGCATTTGCGCTGGAAAACCAGCTAACTTCTAACATCGACATGTACCCATTGGTCAAAGCCACGGCCAAAATGGTCGACTTGGAACAGATGTTAGATCGCTCTCCCCACGATTTATCTGGCGGGCAGAAACAGCGTGTTTCTTTGGCGGGCATTCTCGTCGATGACGTCGATATCCTTTTGTTTGATGAACCACTAGCTGCGCTTGACCCTAAAACGGGTAAAAAAACCATCGAGATCATCGATGATCTACACCGCGAAACGGGCAAAACCATCGTAATCATTGAGCATCGTCTTGAGGACGTTCTGCATCGCTCAGTTGACCGTATTATCTTGATGGAAAGTGGCGAAATCATTGCCGATACAACGCCAGATGAAATTTTAGCGTCGCCTCTGCTAGAAGATTACGGCATCCGCGAACCGCTTTATATTTCGGCTCTGAAAGAAGCAGGCTGCGCGATTGAGGGGGATGCAAAACCTTCTAGCTTAACTACCTTACCGTTGGAGCAATATAAACCAGCAGTACAAGCATGGTTTGATGGTTCAACAGCACAACCACCTAAAACGCCAGCCGAGACTTTGCTTGAAGTCCGTGGCCTCACCTATTCTTACGACGGTGAGAAAAACGCGCTAGAAGACGTGAGTTTTGACATCAAGCGTGGCGAGTTTGTCTCTGTACTTGGCAAAAATGGCTCGGGTAAATCGACCATCACCAAACTGATTATGGGCGTTGTTGAAGCGGATAGCGGCTCAATGAGCATGAATGGTCAAGATCTAAACGAACTGACCATCTTCGAGCGCAGCCAGAAAGTGGGCGTGGTGATGCAAAACCCGAATCACATGATTTCCCATCACATGATTTTCGACGAAGTGGCCTTCGGCCTCCGTAATCGTGGCGTTGAAGAGAAACAAATCGAAGCTAAAGTACTTGAAGTCCTTGAGCTGTGCGGTTTGAGCAAATACCGTCACTGGCCAATCGAAGCATTGAGCTACGGCCAGAAAAAGCGCGTAACCATTGCGTCAATTTTGGTCTTGGAACCAGAGCTTCTGATCCTTGATGAACCGACGGCAGGTCAGGACTACCGGAACTACACGTCTATGCTGAGTTTCATCGAAAAGCTCAATCGCGAGTTGGGCGTAACCGTGATGATCATCTCCCACGACATGCATTTAGTGCTGGAATACACCACACGCTCTATCGTGATTGCAGACAGTAAATTAGTCGCGGATGCACCAATGACGCAGGTATTCAGCAGTCCAGAGCTACTAGACCAAGCAAACCTCACCACAACAAGTCTGTTTGAGTTGGCTACGAAAGTTGGCATCGAAGACACCAATGGCTTGATGCAGCATTTTATCAATGTAGAAAAAGCGCACCGCCAACAAAAAAGCAGCGAAGTAAACCAACCAGAGAAAGCGGTGGCATGAAAGACAATAAGATGAAGTTTGGTATCAACTACATCGATACCCAATCGCCACTTCATAAGTTGAATGGCATTACTAAGTTCTTGCTTTTCATTGCTTGGGTAACGGTGGTGTTGACCACGTTTGACTTGCGAATCATTGCACTGTTGATCGTGCTTGGTTTGGGCTTATTGAAAATGACCAAAGTGCCATTTCATGTCTACAAACCGCTATTATTCGGTACTGGCACGGTATTACTGATCAATGCCCTGTTTATGTTCGCGTTAGCACCGCAACAAGGTACTGAGTTCATGGGCTCATCAACGGTTTTACTCTCATTAGCCGGTAATTACTCGCTCACTCAAGAGACGTTGTTTTATCTAGTAACAGTGACGTTGAAATACTTCAGCATGTTCCCAATCGCGTTAGTGTTTGTATTTACCACTCACCCGACGGAGTTTTCAGCCAGCTTGAACCGCTTGGGTGTGCCTTACAAAATCGCCTATGCCGTGAGCTTAACGCTGCGCTACTTGCCGGAAGTGAAAAAGGACTTTGTTAACATCATGCACGCGCAACAAGCACGCGGAGTAGAACTGAGTAAGAAGGCTCCGTTGTTCACTCGTATGAAGAACGTGGCGAAGATTCTTGGCCCTCTTATTTTCTCTAGTTTGGACAGAGCAGACCAAATCTCAAACGCGATGACACTGCGTGGCTTCGGCCGTCATTCATCTCGCACTTGGTACAGCTTAAAACCACTGACCAAAGCCGATATGATCTGCATGGCGGGGATTGCGGTGATAGTGATTGCTGCGATCAGCAAGCGTGTTATGGACACACAACTGTTCTGGTATCCGTTTTAAATTCTAAAGCTTCAAGCTGAACATAACGTGGTTAGTGTTGTGACCACGTTATGTTTCCCTCTTTCCCCTCGATAACCCGCTCATTAGCCTCTTGCTTGCAGGTGCTCAAAATAGGCGTGTAATCTCAGCGGCTCGTTGATGTGGCAGAAAGTTGCTTATTTAAGCGACCAACATGAACTAAACTCATCAGTTTTATCAGGGGCTTAATGATCAACTGCGCGCTGCCTACGATGAACAGCCAAGTACCACTTTCAATCAACGAATCATTCAAAAAGAAAAAGCTACCAATTAAAAACCAAATAGCAATGAGTAGGTCGTTTGCAGCACCTAACGCCTCATAGCGGCGCTGAATAACGATGTGACGGCATCCTAGATCTAAATCCAACTCTCTGCCATGTATCTGCACTGTATAGCTCCCCTCTTATTGTTTCGCGTCAGTTATGCCCAAGTTATTTCGAAATACTTAGTTCTAAACCCTAACGGACGTGGCATGCATTGACAACCATTGGAGGGATTATCTATTTGCAATAAAAAGAAAAGGGCGCATAAGCACCCTTTTTAGCGAGTCTAATTACAGGTATTCGCTTTAATGATTAGATAGTGAGTGCCAACTTAACTCCACTTCAACAAGCGAGTTTCGTTGCCTTCTTCCGGCTTCGCTGGAATATTGAGTGACAACAGCAAGCTCACTGCTGCCATACCAGCGCCGATGTAAAATACGCTCGCAGGTGAAACAAGCCAAATGACACCAAACGTAACAGGTATTACAACCGCCGCAATATGGTTAATCGTAAACGCAACGCCCGCGGTCGACGCCATATCGGCAGGATCGGCAATTTTCTGGAAGTAGGTTTTAATCGCAAGCGCTAACGCGAAAAATAAATGATCGACAACATACAATGCTGCCGCCCACTCTGCCGTTTGCACCAAACCGTACCCGACGAACACGAAGATCAAACCGACGTATTCAAACATCAACGCTTTGCGCTCACCAACAACGCCGATAAAACGGCCTATTCGCTTCGCAAACAAGAAGTTAAAGACATAGTTGATCAAAAACAACAACGTAATGTCTGCGGCAGAGTAACCAAACTTCTCTACCATCAAGAAGCCAGCGAACTATTCCTAGCATTCTAAATGTAAAAGGATAGATTAATCAATTTCAACTATCATTTCAGATACTTGAATCTTGCCATTCATAACAAAAGTCTCAAAAATGAATTTTGTTATTTACTAGGAGTTATTGTAATGGATTTTAAAGTAATACCCACCCAACTAAAGGGACGACAGCAAGCAATTATTGTAGATAGTGAGAATCAACCTATCTCTCACATTACAGACATGATCTTTGCTAATGGCTGGCTAACTCATCATGCTTCTGCATTAGCTTTCAACTCTCAACTTGCTTACGCCAGAGCACTGTTGTTAGTACTTAAGCACCTATATTATCAGCAGGTTTCTATTGTAGAGAAAGTCGAGGCTGGAGAGTTTATGACCTATAGCCAGCTTGATAAATTGGCTTATGACTGTAGTTTTAGGACTGGCTTTTTATCTGATCGCAACTCCAATTCTGTTGTCCCCTTATCAAAGAAGCAACTTATTGAACTACCTCATTTCAATCACTCTAACTTTACTGATCAATTGGTTTCTAATAGCACTGCAAAGATTAGATTAAAGTCCTTCCGTTGGTTTGTTAGTTACCTAAAAGAAATACATCATTGCACTGCTAATGAGAATTCAACCGTTATACAAAGATATCTTGCATTTGATAACCAAATAGCACTTGAAATAAAAAAACTCAAAGAGGTGAATAGAATCATAGTTGATCCATTTGAGTCAGCAATACCTAATGGTGTCATGACTCGATTAAGAAGTGATTTGAAGGAAGGTAGCCAACTAAACCCCTTTGTAAGTTCGAAACTAAGAAATGAATGTATATTCAATCTATTCATAGATACAGGAGCGAGAAATGGAGCAATCGCTAAACTAAAGATATCCGATCTACGTGATGATAATCATCCTAGAATACATATCACTCGTACTCCAAATGATCCTGATGATATAAGACGGCATAAGCCAGCTCAGAAAACAAAACATGCAGTTGTTCCAATATCAAGAGCTACAAGTAAACTTTTAATTCGTTACATAAAAAATGAACGTTCCAAATATTCAGAAGCTAACTTTCATGATTTTATATTTATTTCTGAGAAGGGTAAAAGTGCAGGGAAACCTCTTTCTATCAAGGCATACGCTTACATATTTACCGTAATTTCTAAGCATGTAAACATGTCAATTACTCCGCATAAAATTCGATATTGGTTTTCGGAAGACTTTGATAAAAAAGCTGAAGAGGCTGGAGTAATCGGTGAATCGAAAGAAGATATGAGAAAGTTTATAATGACACATTCTAACCGTTCAAAAATGGGACAACTTTATAATGAAAAGAGAATTCATGAAAAAGCCAGAAAAATAAAATTCTCAATTCAAAATAATATATTAAATACCAAAGTTGAGGAAAACAAATAGTGAAAGAAATAACAAGAAATCAATATTACTCCAATAAAATAAATGAATGTTTACATGCTAGAGATAAAAATTTCACTTTCACACCTTCAGATTACCAATGGAAACTTGGAGTTGGAAAGTCAAACACATTCAATATATGTTTCTTGCATGAGTCTACGTTAGCACTAGACATTATAGAATTTCTACTTAATAGTCTAGTTACCAAAGCTATAACTAATAAACCAAGTACTTTCGAAGGGCCACATTTAGCATTTAGATCTTGGGTTACGGAAGTAATGAGTGACAATGAAAATGATGCATATTTATCATCACTATATAAATTAAGTGATAAATATCAGTATGAATTTGTAACTACCGTTTTGAAAGAGTTTGATAAAGAAGGGAAAAACCACCTAACAAGCGTAAGCTTCATTTTATTTTTGGAAATATTATCTAAGAATAGAAAAAACTTTAAACGAAGAAAAAACGATCGTAAAAGCATCATTGTTAACCCAGAAAAAGGAGCTCACACTCAGCTTGAGCTTGTAAGCATTTTTGAGTCGATACGTATACAAGGAAATCATATTAACTCTCTATTATCGAAGAAAAATATAACGGAAAATAATATTAGTGAGATATCTATTCACCTTGCCTTTGTCTTAATGTTTTCAATTTTGCGAAGACCAACTCAAATAAGAGATTTGAAATTAGGGGACTTCCGTTTGAGTGGGCAGTCATACAACAACGATTATACGATAATACCTCAATTGATTGGCTTCGATGAACTTATTATAAGGACTTTCAAAGGTAAAAGTTCCAATGGATTTAGAGAAGATGCTGAACGAGTTCCACAGGTGTTGAATAGAGAGCTATCCTACATATTTTCAAAGTATATTCATTCATATGTCAATTTGGTAATAAAGATGATAGAAAGAAATGGAGTAGAACTAAACAAAAATGAAAAGGCATACATTATTTCTAAACTACCAATGTTTCCGGAATATGTGATATTTAAATCAAAATTTAAAAATAAAGATGAGTTATTTAAACTCTATAGTGAAAAAAGTGAATTTGGTCATTGGAGTCGGCACAATGTGTTAAATAAACTGAATAGATATAGTAAAGACACTTTATCAAAGTATTATAAATCAGAGCGAATATCCAATCCATCAAAAATGCCAGTTGGTAACAATCGAATCCGTCATACAATATTAACTAATGCTGCACTAAGAACCTATCCCAAAAGGGATTTATTCCAAACAATGAGGCCACAAGCAAAATGCAACATGGCCTCGTAGTTTTCGATTTTCTTTTCCCAAC
>NZ_NCTH01000023.1:0-96616 GCF_002105475.1 Vibrio sp. ArtGut-C1
TTCCATGCCGAACTCAGAAGTGAAACGAAATAGCGCCGATGGTAGTGTGGGGCTTCCCCATGTGAGAGTAGGACATCGCCAGGCTTTAAATATCGCTTTCAAGTTTTCTTTTTAATTAAGATAACTGAAGGCAAAACTAAAAATTAGCATCGATAGTATAAGACTAAGTTTTAGTGACAATTTGTGGAGAGATGGCTGAGTGGTTGAAAGCACCGGTCTTGAAAACCGGCATACGTTAATAGCGTATCTAGGGTTCAAATCCCTATCTCTCCGCCACCTTTAAAAAACCGCTGTTCTTACAGCGGTTTTTTTGTATCTACTGTTTTTTATAGCTGTTATCGAAAACTTCTAATTGGCTTTTCTCCGGCCCTTTCTCTAAGTTCTTTAGCGTACTCACTTTGGGTTTAGTTTACGCAGTAATATCTTCAATCGAAGACATTTTCGTAGGTCATTTGGGCTTTAAGCAGAGCTTTGTTAAGTCTCAACGTGGGATGCTTAAAAGCATTTTGATAGAGTTTCAGTCTAAATACTGCTGATGTACTTGGAGAAAAAATGAAGCTACTTTACTGGTTAGATGAATGGCAAGCGCTTACTCAAAAAGAGCAAAATGCTGCTTTACCAATTTCTGGCTACGATTTACTTGATGATGTTTTTGTGAAGTATGAATTCGTCGATCTTAACAAGCCATTGTTGTTCACATTTTCTCCTTCCGGTACTGATGCTCAGGTACAAGACTTAACTCCGGGTTTTTCTCCTTGGGGCTACGACCTCGGAATACAACAACAAGTAAATATTATGGCCTTTCAACATTTAGGTAAAAGCAATTGGTTCCGTAGCCGGAATTTGATTTTCTTTCTGGAGCAGTTGTCTGAGTTGCTTAAGCCTTTCAAATGTCGTTTGGGTTATGGGCAGAGCCGAGGTGGTTTTGCTATTGGCGCATTCGCTGACTTACTGAAGTTGGATCATCTTTTGTTGTTTTATCCTGTTAGCACAAAAAATAAAGCGTTAGCACCATGGGATGATCGGCCCAGCACTGAGCTTGCTCAACAGTTCGATTGGGAAAGCGGCTACCATGATCGAGATTTGGGCAATGCCAAAGGTTACATTATTTATGACCCCTCCAATCGTATTGATCGTCTTCATGCTGAACGTTATCCAGAACTTACTCATTTAAAAGTCGTCGGTATGGGGCACGGCACTCAATCCACACAATTAGATAAATTAGAATTTTTTAATCTGGTGGCGAAGGAGTTTGTTCGTCATCAAACCATAGATATTGACCAATTTAATAAGCAAATTCACGCTTTGTTTTAAAAGAGGACTGATATCAGAGTCCCCTGTAACCAGGGGGAGATGATCACACACTAAAAACTAGATTTTTAACACAATTGCTAGGCGCAATTTAGATGGAGGATTAATGAAGTTACTGTACTGGTTGGATGAATGGCTGGCTCTTTCTCGTGAAGAACAGCAAACCAGGCTACCGATGTCCGGGGAGGACTTACTTGATGATGTGTTTGTTAAGTATGAGTTTGTCGACCGCAATAAACCGCTGTTGTTCACCTTTTCCCCTGCTGGTACGAATCTACAAGTACAGGACTTACACTCAGACTTTTCGCCTTGGGGCTATCGATTAGCCCAGAAACAAAAAGTAAATATTATTTCTTTTCAGCACCTTGGGAAAAGTAACTGGTTTCGCAGCCGTAATTTGATTTTCTTTCTAGAGCAGTTATCGACATTACTTGAACCTTTTGAATGCCGTTTAGGTTATGGCCTTAGCCGCGGTGGTTTTGCTATTGGCGCTTTTTCCAATCTATTAAAGTTGGATCAAGTATTGATGTTTCACCCGGTCAGCACAAAAAACAAAGTGCTAGTGCCATGGGATGATAGGTCAAGTACTGAACTTGCCCAACAATTTGATTGGGAAGGAAAGTACCACGACCTCGACCTTGGAGATGCAAAAGGTTACATCATTTATGATCCAACCAATGAAATCGACCGTCTTCACGCCAAACGCTACCCAGAGCTGACTCACTTGAGAGTCTTCGGTATGGGACATGGTACCCACGCGACGTATTTGAATAAATTCGGTTTTTATAAGCAAGTGGCTGTAGACTTTATACGTTATCAGAAGATAGATATAGCGCAGTTTCGCCATCAGACCAAAACGCTGCGATTAAAAGAAGATTACTATCAGTGCCTTAACAAGGCGAATGCGAGCTCACAGCATCGTTTAAACTTACTGAGTACCGCTCATAATGTACTAATTGAAGAAAAGAAAGAACATGTGAAGGAGCATCAAGCGCAAATCGATATTCAGCCACTTGTTGATATTGCGATGAAGCATGAGCATGACAATCCGCAAGATGCAGTACAACTTTTGGAAGTGGCTCAGCAGTTAGTTCCGAATGACCCCGTTGTGGAGCACAAGTTGCAGCAACTGTCGTAGGCGAGTAATGCAGACTGGCATTTTGAATTTGGTCAGTGGCTTTTGTTGCTGGCCTTTTTAAGAGCTTATGGGTTGATATTTCGATGAAATTTAATGAAGCAGTACAAAATAAAAAGCCCAAGCAAATGCTTAGGCTCAATGAGTATTAATATGAGTTTAAAACTCTTTTGGCGCAAAGCCTGTCATGACATCGAGGCGAAGCTCTTTACCAACTTTTGTTAGTGGGTGAACGATTACTAAGCCGCGTACGCGTTTTTTCAGTTTGCCGATGTCCGCTTGTTCTGCTTTGGTGATTTCACGAGAGAATGGCATATCAAGTAAGCTTTTACGTTCTTTGTTCAGCTCATAGTTTTGCTTATGCTTTAACTGGTTAAGCTTTTTGGTTAGCTGTTCTACTTCATCCGTGAACTTTGTAATCATTTCGTGATCACCACGAGAACGTGCCGCATCAAGTTTACGTTGGCATGTATCTAAACGGTTGTGCAGCTTTTGAATATCAGTTTTTATGCTCATGGTAATTTGGCTCAAATTTTAAATAGTCGAGAAGTATAGCATAGCTGAGATCACACGCTCTACTATACTTCTCGATTGTCTGGCTTTAGTTAATCAGTTCATTGCCCGATACGTTACCAGAGAAAAAGGCTTCGACGTTATCGAGCGTAACTGAGGCAATATTATTAAGTGCTTCGTGAGTCAAGAATGCTTGGTGGCCAGTAAACAGCACGTTATGACAAGCCGATAAGCGACGGAAAACATCGTCTACGATGACATCGTTAGATTTATCTTGGAAGAACAAGTCTTTTTCATTGTCATACACGTCTAGACCAAGCGCGCCAATCTTACCTTGTTTCAAGGCTTCTATCGCCGCTAGTGAATCCAGCAACTCACCTCGACTAGTGTTAATGATCATCACACCATCTTTCATTTGTGCGAAGGCTTTTTCGTTCAATAAGTGATAGTTTTCTTCACTCATTGGACAATGGAGAGAGATAACATCCGCATTAGCGTAGATTTCTTCAAGCGAACAGTAACGGGCTCCCATTTCTAGCGCTAATGGGTTTTCGTAGGGGTCGTAGCAAAGCAGTTCCATGCCAAGCCCTTTGAAGATACGCATCGTCGCGATACCAATCTTACCCGTACCAATAACACCAACGGTCTTCCCGTAAAAGTTAAAGCCAACTAGGCCCTCTAGCGAGAAGTTGGCGTCACGTGTACGTTGGTAGGCTTTGTGGAGGCGACGATTTAGGCACATCATCAAACCGACTGTGTGCTCTGCCACCGCCTCTGGTGAGTAAGCTGGAACTCGAACTACTTGTAAGCCAAGTTCTTTAGCAGCTTGTTGATCCACTTTATCAAAACCCGCGCAGCGCATGGCAATAAGCTTAGTTCCGCCTAGAGAAAGCTGTTTAAGAACGGGAGCTGAAAGGTCATCATTGACGAAAGCACACACGACATCGCAACCATGTGCCATTTTGGCGGTTTTCTCGGTTAGCCGGAAGTCGTGATAGTGGAATTCAAAATCTCGGTTATTTTTAATTTTATTAAAAGAGGCCTCGTCGTAGGATTTTGCACTAAAAAAAGCAATATTAATCATGGTTCCCTCTCAAAAAGTGCGGACTTTATAAATAAATATACTTATAAAGTAATGCAACTTCGCCGGAATGAATAGAGAAATCTTCTCTTTAACTTTTGCCATATCAAACAACGATAACGATCACGCCTTTCAATGAGTATTATCTTACGATTCTGCACTTGTGCGTTCATCACATTAGCTCCTGGGGTAATACAGGGTCTACCCTAGATACTGTTTGCTTTACGGGCGCTAACTGACTAGCATAATCGCTCTTTTCTTGTTCACTTTAGTTAGGTTAGGCGTTCCGGCAATGTCAGTGAAATGGTGCTCTATGTTCTTGTGTTGCGTGTTGGCTTCTAGCGTCCATGCAGCTGTAGATCTTGTTAAAGTCGACAAGTCAAAGCGTCGAATGTATTTAATGGAACAAGGCACAATACTAAAAGAATACCGCATTGCTTTAGGAGCGAACCCTAAAGGGCATAAACAAGAAGAGGGAGACAATCGTACACCTGAGGGCGAATACACCTTAGATTACGTCATAGAAGACTCGGCTTTTTATCGTTCTGTGCATATTAGCTACCCTGATGCGATTGATACGTTGGAAGCGAAGCGCCGAGGTGTGTCCCCAGGAGGGAACATCAAAATTCATGGTTTAAAAAACGGTGAGAGTCAGTTGCCGATTTATATCCAAAGCTTTGATTGGACCAATGGGTGTATTGCGATTACCAATGAAGAGATGGATGAATTTATCCAGCTTGTAGAGATGGGGACACCAATTCAGATTGAGTGGTAACGAAATGGTGCCTCTGAAGCTCAAGGTGGTATGTGCTATGGCATAAAGCGTTGTGGATGATCACTGAATATACCGTCTAACTGAGGTAGGTACTTCAGTTTGTTTGGATTGTTCACTGTATAACACATCACTTTGTAACCCGCCTGCTGGAGTTTGTTTATTTGGCGCGAGCGAACCCAGTTAATGTTTAGGTTGCAGCTATAGGCGTTAACTTCTTCCAAAAGGCGTTTATCTTTTCTCGTTAAGAATTCACTCAATACACCTAATCGATACTCATTGCAGTATTTATGCAGCGCTCTAATGACATCATGACTAAAACTGGAGAGTAGTACCTTCTCTTGCGGCATGGGACTTTTTGCTAGTACGTTGGCGAGAGCTTGTGCCACTTCTTCTGCTGGGTGGCGATCTACCTTAACTTCAATATTCAAGTTAAGCTTGTGCTCAGTAGCTAAAGTGAGCAGCTCATCTAATGTCATGATTTTCTCACCTGAAAAATCTGCGCTGAACCAGCTACCAAAATCCAACGCCTTTAACTCTTCCAGCGTCAGTTCATCGACACGCCCTTGTCCATTACTGCATCGATTTATGGTGTGATCATGGCAAACCACTAAAACATTATCTTTGGTCGGTTGTACATCAACTTCAACCCAATTTAATCCGAGGTCAATGGCGGCCTGAACGCTCACTTTTGTATTTTCTGGGTATGAGCCAGCAACACCACGATGACCAATTACTAATGTTTCCATGTTCTTCATCTTCTGCTTTGTGATGAGCAGATTGTACTCGTTTTTTGCTTTGAAGATATACCTCAAGGTGCATGTTGTCAGATCGTCTTAATAAAAGCCAAATCGCCCATTCGTCAAGGTAGGTCGTTGGAAGCACTCCTGTCGAATCATGAACCAAAGTTGGACTTTTATTCTCCTGCCGCTCATTTTTAAAGAGCAAGGTAGTTGCGAGTGCATCATGGTTATCGGGAGAGAGAAATATGAAGATCGGTGTTATTGGTGCAGGAGCTGTTGGTGTGGGAGTATGTAATTACTTACTCACTCTGGGTGGTTTTAGTGAGCTTGTTCTACTTGATAAAAATTTAGAACGTGCCAAGGGTGAAGTGTTTGATTTTCGTCACACGATGGCACTGACTTTTTCAAAAAACACACGCATTATGCCGTCGGATGATTACTTAGATTTACTCGAAGCCTCTCTTGTTGTTATCACCGCTGGTACGCAGATTAAACAAGGACAAACTCGTTTAGATATTGCTGAGGTTAATGCTCAAATTGGAGTTGATATTGCGCGTCAAATAGAACGCGTAGCGCCAAATGCGGTGTTGATTGTTGTGTCAAACCCATGCGATATCGTGGCGCACTTTATTGTCACCAACACCGGTTTTGAGCCGAGTAAAGTTATTAGCAGTGGCTGTGTAGTTGATACCGCTCGTTTAATGAGTATTGTTGCTGGCCGTGTAGACCTAGACCCGAAGAACGTGTTTGGTTATGTATTAGGAGAGCATGGTAGCCATTGCTTTACTCCTAAGAGCTTAATTTCTATCGCTGGGCAACCGGCCGACTATTACTGCGATACCCATAACATTGAGAGAATTGATCCGCACGCACTTCTTGAGGCGGTGAAACAGGCGGGATACGAAATCTTTCGGCGTAAGCAGAACACCGTTCATGGCATTGCCGCCAGTGTCTTTCGGATCATTCAAGCCGTGACGATTAACGAACGATCGGTGTTGCCCGTCGGTACGATGATGTCGGGGCAATATGGTTTGCATGATGTTGTTCTCAGCCTACCTACGGTTATTGGAAAAAACGGAGCAAATTCAGTTCTGATGCATCCCTTCACTGAAGAGGAGCTTGTCACATTAAAAACGATCAGCGCCCACTTAAAACACATCGTCGAAAATGTCGCTAAGGAGACGAAGCTAAAGCCCTGATCTACCCTCATTATCAGGTGATAGTTAGCTTAGCACTCCGGTTTACTGCTATAGAGCTATTTGTACTAAAGCCCTAGGGTGTGTAGTTGTTTAATTTGTAAATGAGTAATAGAATGCGAACCATTTTTATTTGAATGGTGAGTGGTAATGTCTCGAGTTTTGATAGTGGATGATGACGTTCCTTTGTGTGAGCTATTAGAAGCAGTTTTGCAAGAGGAGGGCTATATTGTCTCTTCTGTACATTGCGGTGAAAGTGCTTTGCAATATATGGAAAAAACGCCGGTAGATCTTGTACTGCTTGATGTCATGTTACCAAACCTTAACGGCATGCAAGTTGCCCGTAGAATCTGTCAACGCTTCGCGACACCTATTCTAATGCTTACTGCTCTTAATGATGAAAACTCGATGCTTGATGGCTACCAAGCGGGAGCCGATCAGTACATAGGAAAGCCTTTTAATGTTGCTGAGCTTCTGATGCGCATCAAAGCGATTCTTCGTCGTGTTGGTTTAGAGCGCCAACGTCAGGCGATGTGCAGTACCGTTCAAACGATCAGTGATCAGCTCAATAGCTTACCACTCACAAGCACGGAAGCCGAATTACTGAGCTATTTAGTCAAAAACCAAGGTGTGGTGATTTCAAAAGCGGAACTCCAAACCGAAGTATTAAAGAAAGAGCTAAGCCCTTTTGACCGCAACCTTGATATGCACATCAGTAATATACGTCGCAAGCTAGTAGAAGCAGGGCTCTCTAAGCAACATATCAAAACCTTCCGTGGCAAAGGTTACAGCTACCTAGAGGCTGTAAACAATTAATGAAGCTCACGTGCCCACCTTTTATCGCGAAACGTAAAGACAGCTTAGCGTTTAAGTTGTTTAGTTATATGACTGCAATTGTGATAAGTATTTTGGTCGTACAAGCAATGGCGGAGCAAGCTCTCGTGAAAGCCATGCTAAAAGTGCCGGACAGTGTGCGAGAAGAAATGCTCGATCTTGCACATCAAGCCAATGTGCTGATTGAGCACGGAGACATGGATGAACTTGCTGACTGGGCGAACGCGCAAAACTTTTATCTGTTTGTGCTGAATGAGCACCAGCAACCCGTCACTCACCGTTTAATGCATCCACACTTCGAGTTCAAACTTCAATTTAAAAGAAGTATTGATGATCAACTTGAGGGAAAGGTAAATCGCCCGATTATCCATATCCCTTTGGTTAAAGATAATAGCTTGGTGATTCAACTGCCACATCGACTGCATCCCGCACATGACTTCATTTTATATTTCTCTATTCTCAAAGTGGTGATTGCGGTAGTTATTTTGGCGTTGTTCTCATTGCTAATGGCACGCAACTTACAACAGCCGCTTGATCGCTTAAGAGAAGCAAGCAAAAAGCTATCTAACGGCGACTTTAATGTCAGTGTGGTGAAAGAGTTAAAATCGAATACGCGCGAGTTTAACGAGCTGGCGCAAGACTTCGACCACATGACACAGCAAATTCATTCTCTTGCCGAAAAGCAGCGATTGCTTATAAGAGATGTCTCCCACGAGCTCCGAACGCCGTTAGCAAGACAGAATTTAGTTCTACACCTTTTACGGAAGCGAGTTGGGGAGAACGAGCAAAGCTTGGTGACCAGGCTAGAAGACGAAGCTAAAGAGCTAAACCATTTGATAAGCGATATCTTGGAGTTCAGTCGCTTGGAAAATGCGCGTTTCGACAAAGGTGCGAAGCGCCGTGATTTAGAGGTATTGCTCGCACCGCAAGTAGAGCGGTGCAAAATCGATTTAAAACCAGAACAAACATTGTCATTCCGTTCAGAAGCAACATGCGCCAAAGCTTTTTGCGAAGAAACGCTCGTCATTCGTTGTTTGAATAACCTTGTTGGAAATGCCATCAAATATTCAGGGCAAGCATCTCAGATAGAAGTTTCTCTGGCTAATCATGTCAAAGATGGGCAGCAATTGATTTCCATGTCTGTATCCGACAATGGGCCTGGTATTCCAGAGAACAAGTTGGTCGATATTTTTGACCCGTTTACTCGCTTAGATGCATCAAGAGATAAGAAGCTTGGCGGCTACGGCTTAGGTCTCGCGATTGTCAAAGAATCCATGCGCATTATGGGTGGATCCGTTACGGCGAAAAATCGTGAACAAGGAGGTCTGAGTGTTACTTTGGTGTTCAAGCAGTAAGTATGGTTAAGTCTTATTAACCGTGATTTTGATCACGTTATCGTGGCTCGTCATCAGAGAGTACTTTACAAAAGTTTGCAAATGCAAAGAATGTAAATTTAATGCAAATGGTAATACTTATCACTTATATTCACCCGCGAAATAATTAAGAGGGAATCGCATTCAACAAGCATGTGACCCGAAAAATAATAATCGGAGTGAAAGGATATGTTTACTAAGAGCCATTTGGCGCTAGTGATCGGTGCGGTGTTAGCAACACCTGCAGTGGCGGACGTTCAAACAGACGAACATGTAGTTGTAGAAGGTCGAGAGTTCGGCTACAAGGCGGATACAAACAGTACAGCAATGCGCATGGAAATGACGCAGCTGGAAACGCCAGGACAAGTAGCGGTTATCGATGAAACGGTAATTGATGAGCAGCGTGCAAGTACACTTGGTGAAGTGCTACGTAACGATGCAAGTGTTAGCGCGGGTGGTACAAGCCGTAACCGCGAACGTTTCTCTCTACGTGGTTTTGAACTTAGCAGTTCAGACGGTTTTCTTCGTGATGGCCGTCAACACTGGTCACACTACCGCCAGCCAATTGAGCTTTTAGAGCGTGTTGAAGTGCTTAAAGGCCCATCAGGTCTGCTATACGGTAAATCTGAGCCGGGTGGCTTGGTAAACATGGTTTCGAAAAAACCAACAACTCAAACACAAGCTAGTTTGAGTCAAGATCTAGGTTCGAATGATCACTCACGCACGGTGCTTGATGTGAGTGGCGCGCTAAATGATGCAGAGACACTGCGCGCGCGCGCAATTTTTGCCAAAGAAAGCTACGGCTCTTGGCGCAGCTACGGCGATGGTACCGAGCCAGAAACGGATCGTACGGTTGCGGGCCTAGTGGTTGAGTACGACATCACCGACAACTTTATGGTGTCAGCGCATTACGATCGCACGAAAGACGATGGTAGTGTGGATTCTGGTGCTTACATTGTGGATGGTAAAGCGGTTCGCGGTGACAAGCACATCTGGGATGCCCAGTGGTCAAAGATTGACAACGAAGTAGAAAACTACGGTATCGATATTAATGCTCAAGTGACTGACAATGTAAACGTAAAAGCGGGTTACAACCGTCAAGACTTTAAGCGTTTTGATGTAGAGTCTTACCCAGGTTTCGATACTTATGACCAAGATACTAAGATCGACCATTCTGGTAACGAACGCAAAGATAATTGGGTGTTTGATACTGCATATATAGATGTGACGACGGACTTTTCTCTGTTTGGTACAGATAACACGTTTTTGGTAGGTGCGAACTATCTAGAGTATACCTATGACCGTTTCCAAAAGTATTACAACCCTATAAGTATAGAAGCCGGTCAGTCAGTGCCTCGTCCTGGCTACTCTGGGAAAGTTAAACAGTCCACAAGCGAGCACGATACTTGGGGTATCTACGCGCAAAACATGATGACGATTAATGATTACTGGCAAGTGCTTGCAGGTGTTCGTTATGACGAAAAGCGTGATGATGACCTGACTGAAAACCAGGTTTCTCCAAAATTTGGTGTAATTTTCCACCCAGCGACGAATGGCTCGGTTTACGTTCAGTACTCTGAAAGCTTTATGCCGCAAGGTGAAGTCAGCAGTGGTCGTGGCAAAACTTACGTGAACGATGGCGAGAAGCTAGATGCAGAGCGCGGAATTTCTTATGAAATCGGTACGAAGTGGGAACTGTTTGATCAGCGCTTATTTGTATCAGGTGCTGTGTTTGATATCACATTAGAGAACATGTCGCTGGATGTTGAAAGTGGTAAAGATGCTAGTAATAAGGTTCTACATAAGAAAACTCAAGGTGGTGAGCAAGTTCACAAAGGTGCTGAGTTAATGGCTCAAGATTTTGTGACCCCTGAATTGTCGCTAACCGCTTCTGCAATGTACTTGGATGCAGAGCTTAAGAAGGCAGAAAGATATGAAGGCAACCGCCCTGTAGATGTGCCAGAGTTTTCAGCAAGTCTATGGTCTAGCTACAAAGTTCAAGACAACACTAACTTAAACCTCGGTTTGATTTATGAAGGTGATCGCTACGGTGATGCAAAGAACACCTTCAAGAAAGATGGCTACGCTCGCGTTGATATGGGCGTGTCATACAAACATAAGTACGATGAAAACTTGGATATCATTGCTCGATTCAATGTCGAGAACTTATTCGATACCGACTACTTCGCAGGTGGCGGTAGCACGAATAGCGAGCAAAAAGGTGCGAGTGGGGTTGTGGTTGGAGAAGACCGCAACTACATGGCAACAATCCAGTTCAAGTACTGATAACAATTTGATTATTAAAGGGGAAGGGTAGTCTTCCCCTTTGGTCGTTTTTGGAACACAGAAATATAACTCGTATGAATCTAATGAAATCAAGTATCGCTCTGTTGATATCATCGGTTTTGATTCCCGCTCACGCGGCGAACTTAAACGATGCACAAGCTGTGCAGAGTAAAACAAACCAGTCGTCGGCGGTAAGCCAAAAACGTATTGATGCAAGCGCAGAAAAATCACTTACTCTAGAAGCTGAAATTGAGCAGCTGCAAGAGGAAGTCGGTAACTTGAAGATTTATCGCGATCATCTTGCAAGCCTTGTTGAGAGCCAAAATCAAGAAGTTGATAGCTTGAACGAGCAAATTGAGCAGATTGCTCAAACTCGTCAAGGTGTCGTGCCTTTGATGTATCACATGCTTGAGGGCTTAAAAGTGCTCGTCGCTAACGACAAGCCTATACGCAAAGCGCAACGTGAGGAGCGAATTGCAAAGCTGGATTCCATGATGACGCGTGCAGATGTTGCGGATGCAGAGAAGTTTCGTCGTATTTTAGAAGCGTACCAAATTGAAATGGATTACGGCACCAAGCTTGGCGTTTACCAAGGCAAGATTAACCTGGGTGACAATGAAGCTGTGGAGGCGGACATTCTCTATTTAGGGCGTTTGTCTTTGGTAGCGCGTAGCTTATCTGGTGACACATTTTGGAGCTGGTCACAGCAACAACAAGTATGGCAACAAGTGGGTTCTGAGCAAAAATCAGAGCTAGATAAAGCGTTCGCTATGGCGAATAAACAGATCGCGCCGAGTATGTTAACTCTGCCAGTGTCGTTAACCGCTGCGGAGGACAAATAAATGATGAAAAAATGGTTATCGGTTGCACTAATCTCGACAGCCGCATTAATGCCTCATACAACTTTTGCTAGTGATGCGTTGTTACAAAAGGCGCAGCAAGAAAATCGTCAACAGCAATCGCACAATGTCGCGCGTGAATCAGGTTTTAAGAAAACAGAGCAAGAGCTACAGGCTATAAAGAATAAATTGGCCGCGGAGCGAGCGGCTCTTCAAGCAGAAGCGGACTCATTAAGTGTTACTTTCGGTGAAAACGAAGCGGAACTGGCGCAGCTAGAAGAAAAGCTACGTCTAGAAACCGGGAGCTTAGGTGAGCTATTTGGCATCGTTCGCCAGAACGCAAAAGAGCTAGAGTCAGAGCTCAAGAGCTCAGTAACGGGTGTAGATGCAAACTCATATCAGAAAGATATCGATGCTATTGTTGCGGCTAAATCACTGCCAACGTTGACCCAACTTCAGGCGATGTGGCGCAGCATGGAAGAACAAATCAAAGCAAGTGGTGAGATGGCAAACGTCTCTTTCACACAGCTAAATGGCGAAGGTCGTGAACAAACGGTTAATGGCGTTCGTCTTGGTTCTATGGCGCTGCTGGATGACACTGGCTACGTTAAGTGGAATGGTCAACGCGGAGATGCGGTAAACTATCTTCGTCAGCCTGAAAGCGGTCCAACAGCGAATACTATTTCCTCTGGTGACATTGATGCGCTTGTCATTGACCCGTCACGCGGCATTCTTCTTGAGCAGCTCGCAAACTCACCGACTTTGGCTGATCGCCTAAATGCAGGCGGCGTTGTCGGTAAAATCATCCTTGGTTTATTAGCTATCGGTCTATTGATTGCTCTCGTACGTGGTGCATCTCTGATGATTTCGCGCCAGAAAATCATGAAGCAACTGAAAACTCCAGCACAGCCAGGAGACAACCCTTTGGGTCGTGTGCTTGCGGTGTATCAGAAAGATAAGCATCGCAGCGTAGAAGCGTTAGAGCTACGTCTTTTGGAAGCCGTTGTTGATGAGCAAACCCACTTAGAAAAAGGGTTGTCGATGCTGAAGCTTCTTGCGGCGCTGGCCCCTATGCTTGGTCTACTGGGCACGGTAACGGGTATGATCGAAACCTTCCAAGTCATCACTCAATTTGGTAATGGTGATCCGAAAGTAATGGCGGGTGGTATTTCGATGGCGCTTGTAACTACTGTACTTGGCCTTGTTTCAGCCATGCCATTGTTATTGGCGCACAACGTATTGAGCTCTCAAGCAGAAAATATTCGCAGTATCTTAGAAAAGCAAGGCATCGGTTTAGTTGCAGAACAAGCTGAGCGTGATATGCCGAGCAACAAAAGTCACTCTAACACCTTAGCGGAGAACGCAGCGTAATGGAGCAGATCCTACTCAACACATTGGGTTTGATCAGTGAGGATTGGGCCACAACCTTGATGAGCTTTATGCAACAAGGTGGTCAAATCCTATGGTGGTTAGCTGCCGTCGTGGCGGTGTGCTGGCTGTTGGTCATGGAGCGAGTTATTTATCTCACAACAGTTTTTCCTGGGGTAAAGAAACAGCTTTGTGAGCAGTGGCAAGAAAGATCAGAGCACCACTCTTGGTACGCACATCAAATCCGTGAAGGATGGATTGCAAAAGCGCAAATCGAACTGCGCCAAAACCTATCGACCATTAAGCTACTTGTGGCGGTTTGCCCAATGTTAGGGTTGTTAGGGACGGTGACGGGTATGATTACGGTGTTTGACGTAATGGCATCGCAAGGCAGCAGCAATCCAAAATTGATGGCTTCTGGTATCTCACTTGCTACGCTGCCAACCATGGCGGGTATGGTAGCAGCGCTTGCGGGCATGTTTATTCATGCTCGCCTTAGCAAAGTGTGTGAACGAAAAGCTATCCAGTTAGAACAATCTTTAAGGAGTCAAAAGTGAGACTCGGACGCAGACCTAACCAACAAGATGAAGCTCAAGTCGATTTAACGTCGATGCTTGATATCGTCTTCATCATGTTGATCTTCTTCATTGTGACCAGTTCGTTTGTACGTGAATCCGGTGTAGAAGTGAACCGCCCTCAGGCTTCTAATGTGGTAAGCCAAAAAGATGCGGGCATTTTTATCGCGGTAACGGCAGCAAATGACGTGTACATCGACAAACGAGTGGTTGATATTGAGCGTGTTGAGGCCTCTATTGAGCACCTGTTACTTGATCAGCCTGATGCCTCGTTAGTTATCCAAGCTGACGAGCATGCTTACAATGGCACTGTCGTGAAAGTGATGGACGCTGCAAAAGCGGCGGGCGTGAAAAACATCGCATTGGCGGCGGAGAAACCTTAATGGGCAGGCTGTTACTTGCACTACCAGCATCATTGTTAATTTCTGTGAGCCTGTTTAGCTTTATGGCGTGGATGGTTGATAAAGGCAACCAGCGTGCACCAGAAGCTTCGGAAGCGGTTCGTTTTGATATGGTGATGGTAGAGAATGAAGCAGACGTGCAGCGTCGTCAACGTTCAGTGCCGGAGCAACCAGAACCACCCCAATCGCCGGAGCCAATGGATCTGTCTCAAGCTGACACTCAAATGGAGCCAATGAGCCAGATGACGCCAGTCAGTGCTTTAGGTTTGAACACTGCCCTTGAAGGTATCGCGATCAGTGCGCCAAACTTGAAGGGAACAATGGGCAACCAACAAGCACTGCCGTTGTATCGTGTTGATCCTCGCTATCCAAGTAAGGCGCTGAAACGTAGAGTTGAAGGCTATGTCATTATGCGTTTCACGATCGATGCAACAGGACGACCAAAAGATATTGAAGTGATCGAGGCTGAGCCACAGCGTATGTTCGAAAGGGAAGCAATCCGTGCGCTTAAAAAATGGAAGTATCAGCCAAAAGTTGAGGATGGTGTGTCAATTGAGCAGTATGGACAAACCGCTAAAGTGGAGTTCAAGTTAGCCAAATGATGAAAAAATTCTTAATCAGTACGGTATTAAGCCTGAGTGCACTTTCAACCATTGCCAGTGAGTTAAGCCAATACACTGCCGCGAGAGTTCAACGAGCACACAACTTGGCTCAAGAGGAGAAACTAAAAGAAGCAATTTCATCTCTTGAAGCTATGGAGCTTTCTCGTGGATATGACCAAGCTTATGTCGCTCGAATGTTGGGTATTTTTTACTGGCAGAACGAGCAAACTCAAGCAGCAATTGAGCAACTTGAGTTGGCAGTCAATAGTGGTTTGCTACAAGATGAGCAAGCATGGCAAACCCGAAAAATGTTGGCAGATATACTGCTGAACGAGCAACGCTTTTCTAAGGCGTTACCTCATTACTATGCCTTGAGCAAAAACATTCCTAAAGGTCAAAAAGCGCATGAGCTATGGCTGCGTATTTCCCAATCTCATTATCAACTGAGTCAGTGGCAGAAAGTGCTTTCAGCAATGGCTCGTTATGAGAAGTTTGGTCAGCCAGACAAGCTTGGCGCATTGTCGATAAAGCTTTCTGCTGAGCTAGAACTGAAAAAGTGGAAGCCGGCAACCTCGACCATCAAACGCTTGATCGCGATTGAACCTGAGCGAATTGAATGGTGGCGTCAGCTTGTTGCTCTTTACCTGCGTGTTGATGACAACAAACGTGCTCTGGACTCTTTGGCGTTGGCAAAACTGAAAGGGTTACAACTTAGCCAAGATGACTTAAAGCTGCTGGCACAATTGTACGCGAAACGAGGTATTCCTGAGAGAGCTGCGTTGGTGATGAACGAGCTAGAGGATGTAAACTCGAATAGTAAACTGAAAGCTCAGCAAGCGACGTATTGGCAAATGGCAAAAGAGTGGGAAGAGTCTATCGATAGTTGGCGTGTTGCTGCTCAGTTAGACCGACAGTATTACTGGAACTATTCTCAATTATTGGTGCAAGAAGGCCACTATAAAGATGCCCTTGCCGCGCTCGATAAGGTCAGTGGTCGTAAGGCGGATGTCGCACTTATCAAAACTCGCGCTTACTACAAACTTAAGCGGTTTGACGATGCGCTCGCTAATGCCAAAAGAGCGAATGAGATTAAACCGTCGAATCAGGCAAAAAGTTGGGTTAAGTATCTATCACAGCTACGCAAAGTAGAATCGACGCAGAACTCATAGCGAACACTTTTATTAAATACCCGAGCTCAGCCTCGGGTATTTTTTTGTCTAAAGTCATAAAGGCTATTTACTGTATGAGCTTTTCATAAAAGGCTAACGCATCAAATGGTCGGGAGAAAAAAGGGCTTTTCTCTATATATTCTTGATGCACTTTGCTTAGTGTTTCAAACTTTTCTCTCGATGTAGATTCGATATGAAAAGTAAGGCTTTCAGTCGATTCTACAAGCTTTAATGTTGAAGTTCTTGAAGCGTTATTTTTTGCTATTAATAGACAATACGCTAGTTCTTGCTTCTCTTTTAATACACAAGCCTCAAAAGCTTTCTCGCTTAAAAACGGCAGAACAGGAGTAAATGCTTCTATATGCTTCTTTGAGTACTCTAGGGTTCGTTTGTCAGGTGTATTCTGGTCTGCCATAGATTCGCACAGCTTTATCTTAGCACCATAATTATCGATAGATTGGCTTACGTTGTTAAACAAACTGGCTTCAAACTTTTCACTTGCGAAAGTGACACTTGAGAAAAGTGATAAGAGAATTATTCCAACATTCTTGTTCATATTTTTCCTTCTGAACTGCACCATAACGTTTGGCTAGCATCAGAAAATCTTCTCTATCTAACCCTACACTAACTTCTTAGCTTACCTTTTTAATCTAGCTTATCGATAGCTTTTAAGCTTTTCATTAAATATACATAAAGGCGCATTTTGGTGGAGTCTATCCCACTTTTTAGTATTGGAAATATCATTAAATTTTGAGTCATTAAAATTAATAGGGTTATTATCTAGAGGGTAGGCAATTGGTCACTCATATTGGCGCAAATAGTTACAACATGCGCCAGCCAAGCTGAATTGAAAAAGTAAACAATGTAAATTAAATGCCAATACGAATGATTATCACCTAAATTATGCCCCACATTTATTGGTGATGATTGTTTCTATGCTGCTTAAAAGCAAAGGTGTTCAAACTTGGGCTCGCCGCCTACATATCTATATTTCGATGGCTCTTCTCTTAGTTACGCTGTTTTTTGCAATAACTGGAATTACCCTCAATCGCCCCGAATTATTTGAACGCCGTGAACCTATCATTCAACAACATACTCTGACGGTTCCGCACTCAGTTCTATTCTCACATTCAGATACCTTTCAACCAAATCGTGAAGGGCTGGTGGCTTTCTTGACTAAAGAAACCGAGCTTCGCGGCACTCCCTCCGCACTAGATGTGTATACCGAAGTTGAGCAAGGTGAGTTGTTACTTGGAGAGCTGTCTATGGATTTTAAAGGCCCAGGTTATAACGCTACGGTCTTTATCGATATGACCACCGGTGCGGCAGAGGTTGAAACGACGCACTACGGTATTGTTGCGTTGTTGAACGATCTACATAAAGGCCGCAACAGTGGTGGGATTTGGAAGTGGTTTATCGACGTCACTGCGCTTTTGATGGTGTTTTTTGTTCTAACAGGTGTGTGCTTATTACTGCCTAAGAAGAAGACGCTTAGAACGTCAATGCAATGGATGAGCTTTGGTACGTTACTGTCGCTCGTGATTTATTTTGTTGCTGTTCCATAACAGCTTTTTTAGAGAACACTTATGTTGAACACAGGAAGATTTTTCCGCCGTAATCACTTTTGTAAAGCCGCTTTGATCGCGGCTTTTGCTCCTTTCTCTCTTTCTGCTGCTCCTCTACCAGATAACGCGAAGATCGATTTCGAATTCGAACTTCCAAAGATAGACACTTCAATGTACGCACGCCCTTATGTGGCGGTGTGGGTTGAAAATGACCAGCGTAAACCGGTTAAAACCATTCAGCTATGGGTAGGAAAAGACGAATGGCTAAAAGACCTGCGCAGCTGGTGGAGAAAAGCGGGTCGTTATGATCGTGAACTTGTTGATGCGGTGACGTCTGCAACGCGCCCTGCTGGACAGTACCGTTTTGTCTGGGACGGAACCAATGATGCAGGAAAGCGTTTGGAGCAAGGAAATTACACGTTGTACGTCGAAGTCGTTCGTGAACATGGTGGGCGAAACTACTTACGTCAAAAAATAACGCTAGCGGACAGTGAAGTGCGCTATGAGCTTAAACCAACACAAGAGACGGGTGTCATCACCGTCAATTATCAAGTTAAGTGATTAAAGGACACAACAATGAAAACCAAAATCAAAGCAGTGGCATTGGCGAGTGTAATGGCAATGGGATTGGCTGCAACAACCACCGCACAAGCGCATCCACGTTGGGTTCTGCCTTCTCACTTTACGGTTTCAAAAGAAGGCGGTGACTGGCTGACATTTGATGTTACTGCTTCTCACGGAACGTTTGTTTTTGATAAGCCTGCGGGTAGTGACCAAGCGTTCGTGGTGATGCCGGATGGCCGTTCTGAGCGTCCTAACTTTGTTGTTCGTGGCAAACGTCGTTCTATGTTTGATTTCTTTTTTACGGAAGAAGGTACGCACAAAGTCGCGATCAATAATCAGCCGAGTTACTACACCCAATACAAAGCGGGTCGTCGTGATACGGTGAAGTGGGCGCGAGCAAACAAAGCTGAGCGTGGTGATGTGCTTCCCGAGCAAGCACGTGATGTGGTTACTCAACTAAGCTACACCCGAGCAGAAAGCTACATCACGGTTGGTATGCCAACGGACAAAGCGTTGGAGATTGAAGGCAAAATGCTGGAGATGAAGCCGGTCACGCATCCATCGGACATCATTGAAGGTGAACCAGTCACTTTCCAGTTTTTCTTCAATGGTGAGCCACAAGAGGGCGTCACAGCGGAGATTACACGAGAAGGCACCATGTACCGAAATCATCAAGAACAAATCGATGTGGTGAGCGATAAAGATGGCAAAGTGATCTTCACGCCAGAGGTCGCAGGGCGCTACTTAATGAAAGCGAACTACAAAGGTGAATTAAAAGATAATCCATTGGCGGATAAAGCGAGTGCCAATGTTCACCTTACGTTTGAAACTCAACTTAACTAATCGAATTAGGCTCAGCAATCGCTGGGCCATTTTGGAATCATCATGAATAACACTTCTCTTCTAAAAGCTGCTTTGCTTTTTTCTGGATTTGCTTCTTTTCACGCTGCTGCACACTTCCCTCTGATGAGTTGTCACTTGGCGCAAGATAAAGTGATTTGTGAAGCGGGCTACTCGGATGGATCGACAGCGGTCGACTACGATGTCGAAATGTACGATTACGACGACAATCTGATCGCCAAAGAGAAAACAGATAAGCGTTCCATCGCAGAATTTACTCACCCTGAAACAGATTTCTATTTGGTATTTGATGCCGGACATGAAAGCCCGGTGGAAGTGGATATCGTTGAGCTGAAAGAGAAATGAGTGTACAGAAAGTTCGTCCCGATGATGGTAACCGAGAAGGAAAGTGGGTCGCACTGACTATCGCAGCGATTCTCGGTTTTGCAGCCATACTTATGCCCTACCATCAGGTTGCGACTGAAAAGTCAGACATACAGGCTCATCAAGTTTTAATCACGGACTTACATCAAAACGAGTTGGGTTTGATCGCTGAACTTAAGCTTGCTCATGAAGAGATTCGTGATTTGCAGCTAGAAACTGGAACTTGGCCTGAGGTCTCTGACATGGAGGCGCTTTGGATTGCTCCATTCGTAAAAGACCAAAATTGGAAGCGCAAAGGGTCTCATCAGTGGAAACGAATCGATGACGGAGTCTACATTGGCATGAAGAAAAATGCCCAAGGTTCTGCCTCTATGCTTCTGGATAGCCGTGGCTCTCAAGCTGATATTTGGTTTAGTGATTCTAGCCGATCGTTAAATGCGGAGGTACTAAGCGATCTAGCAAAACGCCGCCAGCATGGCTGGCAACAAATCGTTCTGTCAGATTCCTCTTCTTCCCATTCTCACGCCCATTAAGACAACATAATTGATAAGTACTATGATCAAACGCTCTCTTTTACGTCGTATTCTTACAGCCACCGTGTTATTGACGGTGTCTTCTACAGGCTTTGCTGCCGATAAACTCAGTATTGGTATTACGCTTCAACCTTATTACAGCTATGTCAAAGCTGTTGTTGATGACAAGGCGAACATCATTCCTCTGGTCGATGCTGGTTTTAACCCTCATAACTATTTACCGCAACCCAATGATCTTAAACGTTTGAATGAAATGGATGCGATAGTGATCAATGGTATTGGTCATGACGATTTTGCACTGAAAGTGATCAAAGCCTCTCAGCGTGATGATCTCGTGGTTATCGAAGCGAACAAAGAAGTGCCTCTGTTACCGGCTATGGGGCAGTCAGTTGGTCAAGGTGCAGTGAACCCTCACACCTTTGTTGGTCTATCGACCACTATTCAAAAGGTTTACACCATCGCGAGTGAGCTAAGTAAACTGGACCCAGACAACGCTACTTTTTATCGCCAAAATGCTCGTAAATACGCAAAAACATTTCGCCTGATGAAGCGTGATGCAATGTTGTCTCTTGGTGAGTTGGACACGGCTGGTATGAAGGTGGCGACAACCCATAATGCTTACGGCTATATCCTTCAGGAGTTTGGTGTTGACGTCGCAGCTGTCATTGAGCCTGCTCATGGCGTTGAACCAAGTGCCAGTCAGTTGCAGGAAACGATTGAGAAAATTCGTGAATCCGGCATTGATGTGCTGTTTTATGAGCTCAATATGCCGAACCGTTTTGTTGATACCATCGAAGAGGCGACAGGGGTGCAGCTTTATCGCTTTTCTCACATGACTCACGGTGAGTATGAGGCTGATAAAGTCGAGGTTGAGATGCGAGATAACGTGGAAACGCTCATTGAAGCAATGAAGTTTGTTGCGAGCAAGCGAGCAGGGGAAAAGGCGTAATGACAGGTCCTTCCGTTTCCTTAAATAACGTGGGCCTGAAATACGCCGACAATATTATTTTGCAGAACATCAGCGCTGAATTCGAGAGCGCCAAATGCCACGTTATCATGGGGCCGAATGGTGGTGGGAAAACCTCTTTGCTTCGTTCGATACTTGGGCTAACACCATTTTCGGGAAACATTGCACTCAATTGGCCAGAGCAATCAGCTGCATCGGGTAAGATAGGATATGTACCACAAAAGGCGATGTTCGAGGCAAGCCTCCCGTTAACCGTGATGGATTTTGTGCTGCTTAATCAAACCCGTATTCCTCTATTTTGGCGACGTAAAACAAAGCAAACTCAACATGCTCTGGCCCAGCTTGATCGTGTGGGCATGGCAACGCGTTGCGATCGTCGTATGGGGCAACTCTCTGGCGGAGAGCAACAGCGTGTTTTGTTTGCGCAAGCTTTACTGGATGAGCCCAATTTATTGGTTTTAGATGAACCTACAACAGGGATGGACGAGCAAGGTGTTCGGTACCTTGAAGGTTTGATTCATGAAGTCGTTGGAGAAGGCAAAACGGTACTGGCAGTACACCATGACGTGACCGCAGTGCGCCGTTTAGATGCGCAGGTCCATGTCGTAAATCGTCAAATTGTGGCGTCAGGGCACCATTCAGATGTGCTAAGTCCTGATCGTATAGAAACATTATTCAAGCACTACACAGCAAAAGTGGAGGCTGCATAATGGATTGGTTACGAGAGTTAGCGGTTAGCGGCGTTGAAGCTGGATGGTTAAGCGATAGCTTTTCTTATGCCTTCATGGTGAACGCAATTGTGGCTGCGTTGATATTAGGACCATTACTTGGTGGTCTTGGGACATTAGTCATCGCCAAGCGACTGGCTTTTTTCTCTGAAGCGGTTGGGCACGCTGCGCTTACCGGAATCGCGATTGGTGTGTTGCTCGGTGAGCCGCCAGAGAATCCGATCATCGGCTTGTTTAGCTTTTGTATGATTTTTGCGCTGTTGCTTCACTTTGTTCGTAATCGTACGAATGTACCTTACGACACACTGGTTGGGGTTTTTCTTGCACTAGCGTTAGCGGTTGGTGCTGCACTGTTAATGTACGTCGCTCGTAAGATCAACATTCACATGTTGGAGAACGTGTTGTTTGGATCGATCTTGACGGTGACGGACAACGATATCCTTATTTTAGCGATCAGTTGCTTGATCATATTACTGCTTCTTATTCCAACGTTTAACCGCATTTTGCTGACTTGTATTAGCCCGGATATTGCACGTGTACGCGGCTTTAATACCAGCTTTTATGATTACTTATTTGTCATGATGATCACCTTGGTCACCATCGCCGCGGTAAAGATTATTGGCGCGGTATTGGTTGGTGCATTGCTACTGATTCCTGGTGCAACGGCTAGGTTATTGACTAAACGCATGGGCAGTTTCGTTCTCCTTTCTTCTTTATTGGCAACCATTGCGTGTTTAGTCGGAACCATACTGCCGATGGAGCTTGAGCTACCAGTGCCATCAGGCGCATCCATCATCATTGTTTCTGCGGCCTTTTTCCTAACAGCAACGGTTTACCGAATTATCCAAAAAGCGTAACCCTTTTTATAAAGTAATGAACATGAAGATAAAAAAATTAGCGATAACTTTTGGTTTGGTTATAGCGACGACACTTCCATCGTTGGCAAGCGCCAAAGACATTTTAACCAGCACTCCCGTCACGTACATGTTGTCTGAGCAACTCATGAAAGGTACAGGGATAGAGACTCAGTATCTGCCTCCAAAGCGTTACGGCGTTGAGCGTCTTGAGAACTGGTTCGCAAATAAAGGTACAGAGCAAGTTAAGCAAGCGGGTCAAGCCGCGACGGTTGCTATTACTCTTGGTGCGATTTGGAAACAAGACCCGACTTATGTTTACGCTCGACAGGGCAACGTTCACTTGATTGAAATCGATGCATCGCAGGCCATTTCTCCTAGAGCTCAAGGAGTTGCAGTACTGACATTGGAAAACGGGTCAACATCGAAGTACGCGTGGCTGAACCCTACAAACTTAATCCGAATGGCGGGCATTGTTGGAGAGGATCTACAACGTGTATATCCTGAGCACCAAAAGGCGATTCAAACGAATCAACAGGCTTTTATGCTCAATGTGCGTGAACTGATCAACCAACAACAGGCAGAGATCTTCGATAAAGGCATCGATTCAGTGGTACTGATGAGTGAGTCACTAGAGGACTTTGCCTCTGGCAACCAATTGTTTGTGGTTGGGCGCGAATTTAAGCCAGAACTCGAGTGGACAGAAGAAGACAAATTATCTTTAAAAGCTCAGTTTGAACAAGATAAAACGCTATGGTTAGTTACGGATAAACGACCGTCGAAAACCTTGACATCGCTTATTAAACCGAGTCGTATACTGCAAATTGATGTTATTGACCGCTGGGGCAGTAAGGGTATCAAAACTGAGAAGCCACTCGCACGTTGGGAGATGTGACACGTAAAAAGCCACAGATTTTATGATGGGGAATGAAAAGTTCCCTATTTTTTTGTGACTTAGTTCAAAACGTGAGCATTAATACCACTGGTTGCATAAGAAAGTGTTTGTTTCATTTCTATTTCATTACTACTTTGTTATGTGTTCGTTGCGATTGATTCGGATTTAATCTGTCTCTAAGCGAACCGGTACAAACAACTATACGGATGTTAACAATGAAAATGAAAACTCTAGCCGTTGCAGTGGCGGCACTAGCATGTGGTTCACAGGCCTTCGCAGCAGAAGTTTACAACAGCGATGGTACATCTTTATCGATCGGCGGTCACGTTTCAGTTGGCGTGGGTGAGTATTTCGAAGAAGAAGTAAAAGTTCACCAAGTATCTCCACGTATTAACGTTGCGGGTAAGAAAGACATTGGCAACGGTATTACTATCGACGCTAAAGGCGAATGGGCACTTAACTACCTTGACGGTGGTGAACAGTCATTCAAAACTCGTCTAGGTTACATCGGTGCAACTCACGAGCAGTACGGTCGCCTTGTGGCAGGTACTCAATGGTCACCTTACTACGATGTAGCTGGTGTTGCGGATCTACCAATCGCGTTTGCGAACGACTTTTTGTACGACAACCACGGCAACCTAGGCTCAGCTCGTGCTGATAAAATGCTTAGCTACCGTAAAGGTTTTGAATTTGGTGAAGGCTTTGCTTTCAACCTCGGTCTAGGTTGGCAAGGTGAGCAAACTTCAGATGCAACAACATACGAGCAACGTGGTCAAGTTGCACTGAGCGGTTCTGTAGCTGGCTTTGGTCTAGGCTACGTATACAGCGGCGGTGATGTTAAAAACGCGACTCTAGGTACTAAGAATGCTGAATCACACCTATTCTCTGTAAACTACGGTCAGTACGGGTCAGGTCTATACGCAGCAGTAGTATACGGTATGAACGATTACTTCTACGACATGCGTAAAGAGACTTCTCAACTTGAAGCTCTTTTGGCATACGGCGTAAACGATTGGACATTCAGCGTTAACTACGAAGGCGTAGAAGACGAAGAAGACAACAAGACAGTTTCAAGCGAAACTGCGCTACAAGCAGAGTACGCTGTAACTCCTGCTTTCGTAACGTTTGCAGCTTACCAGTTTGATCTAGGTAACGACTACAACAGTGAAGAGAACGACTACTGGACTCTAGGTGCTCGTTACTACTTCTAATAAATAGGCCAGTTTCTACTGCCTAAACACATTTATTGTGTTAACGCCTACTCGTTGTGAGTAGGCGTTTTTCTTTCTGCTTTCCTTTGGCTATAAGAGACACTGGTAATGATGTGCTTAGGTAACCCAACTCTCTTTTTAGAGAGCGCGTCTATAAAAAATGCCCGCAAGTTGCGGGCATTTTTGTTGTTAGAGATGCAGTTCTATTAATACGCTTATTTTTTATCGAGTAAATCGAGTAAATCGAGGAAGAACGCATATTCTAGCGCATCTTCTTTTAAGCGTTTAAATCGACCAGATGCGCCGCCGTGTCCGGCTTCCATATCGATTTTGAACAACAAGACGTTATCGTCTGTCTTCATTTCACGAAGTTTGGCGACCCACTTCATTGGTTCAAAGTACTGCACTTGAGAGTCGTGCAAGCCAGTCGTTACCAACATGTTCGGGTAGTTTTGTGCCTTGATGTTGTCGTAAGGCGAGTAACTCAACATATAGTCATAGTATGTTTTGTTATTTGGGTTACCCCATTCATCATACTCATTGGTGGTTAGTGGAATCGATTCATCGAGCATAGTGGTTACCACGTCCACAAACGGAACATGAGCGCCGATACCGCGATACAGTTCTGGTGCTTGGTTGATGACAGCCCCCATTAAGAGACCACCTGCAGAGCCACCAACAGCGAAGACTTTATCTTTCGCGCCATAACCTTGCTCAACCAAACCTTTAGTCACATCAATAAAGTCGTTGAATGTGTTTTGCTTGGTGAGTTTTTTACCATCTTCATACCAAGGACGGCCAAGCATTTCAGATCCACGGATATGAGCGATGGCGTAAACAAAGCCGCGATCCAATAGACTTAAACGTGCCGAGCGGAAAGTTGGCTCAATGGTTGCTCCATAAGAGCCATAACCATATTGGTAGACTGGATTCGTACCATCCTTCTTAAATAAGTCTTTACGATACACCAAAGAAACGGGTACTTCTTTACCGTCACGGGCTGTGATCATAATGCGTTCTGATTGGTAATTGTCAGGATTAAAATCACCAAGTACAGGTGTTTGCTTCATGATTTCTGACTCGCCCGTTTTTAGATCGAAATCGTAGTAGGTTCCTGGAGTGGTTAAACTGCTGTAATAAATACGAACTCTCTCGTTATCCAGCTCTAGGTTACCTGTCAAATAGGCAGCAAACGCATCGTCATTAAATGTGAGGGGGAATTCTTTTCCTGTAGAGAGCTGACGTACAGAGACGCTTGCTAGGCCGTTAGAGCGCTGCTCATAGACGAGGTGATCATCGAATAGCTCGAAGTCGACAAGTTGAGTGTTGTCGTCTGCGGCAATCACGTCTTGCCACTTAGAGCGATCGTGCATCTCTTCTTGCTTAACTTTCATCAAACGGAAGTTCACGGCTTGATAGTTGGTATAAATGTAATACCAATCGCCTAGCTTAGAAATGCTGTATTCAATGCCATTTTTACGAGGATAAAAAGGCTTCGCCTTTGCTTTAGGGTTGTTCGCATCGATGATGGAGACGCCGCTGGTTTCTGTACTGGAATGCCAGATATAAATATCTTCGCCATCTTTGCTTTTGCTTAGTGAGGTGTAATAGGCGCTGTCGGTTTCTTCAAAAATCAACTCATCACTGCTTTGTGGCGTGCCTAAAACATGACGATACACTTGGTAGCCCAGCAAGGTCTGTGGATCTTTTTTGATGTAGTAAAAGGCGTTGTTATCGTTCTGCCATGCAATCGCGCTTGAGGCGCCTTCGATTTCATCTTGTAGGTAATTGCCTGTTTTCAGGTCTTTGATCTTAAGAGTGTAAACGCGGCGGCTTAATGTATCTTCGCCATACGCTAGTAAGTTTTCATTCGGACTAACGTACAAGCCGCCAATACTGAAGAACTCATGTTCTTTTGCAAGTTCATTGACATCTAAAATGACTTGCTTGTCTTTGCCTGCAAAGTCTTTAGCTCGAAGGTGAACTTCGTATTCGTTATCTCCGGTCACTTCACTTGAGTAGAAGTAGTTGCCTTTACGCACAGGAACGGAGTTGTCGTCTTTTGCTATGCGACCTTTAATTTCTTCAAATAGCTCATTTTGAAGAGCTTCAGTGTGCTTGAGAACGGTTTCCGCATACTGATTTTCTTGCTCTAGGTGCTGCAAAATTTCCGGATCTTTACGTTCGTCGTCACGCATCCAGTAGTAGTTATCAACGCGAGTATCACCATGAATAGTCATCGCGTGAGGGACTTTTTTCGCAACCGGAGCTTGAGTTTGTTGAGCAACGATCTGTGATTGGGAGTATTGAGTCATGCTGGGAGTTCCTTGATTGCTGCATCCGGCGACAAGCGCGACCGAGACGGCCAACGTAGTTAAAGTGAAACGCATCTGTTTTTGTCCTTATTATACACCCAAGTGGCCTCATCCTGAGGGCTGGGCTTTCATTTCGTTAGTGGTTTTCAGTTGTCCATTCTTTGTTATGAGGTATGCCAAAAAGTGAGAATCCTCAATATTTCCGAGTTGGCTACTCAATTTGAAGGGAGCTGAAAACACATTGTGTAAGCAGCTGTTATTTTTAACAAATATCAATTCGAAAGTTAAATCATTCTCATCGGGAAATCGATATAGTGTGATATGAAAAAAGGGACACACTTGTTGAGTGTGTCCCTTTTGGATTTTGAACGTTAGTCGATAATGATCAGATGACTTGCGGCACTTCGTTTGAGTGGTTGTGCGCTCGATTTACCCACATGAGCCCAAGCATTGCAATTACCGACATTGCCATCATCAAAACACCAAGCGGCATTTGGTTATGCGCTGGGAATAGCGATGCAAGCAAGGTTGCAATACCGGCGCCCAAGTTCTGCATGCCACCCAGAGTCGCACCAGCTGTCCCCGCGTGGTAAGGGAACGGAGCAATTGCTCCGGTTGTTGCGGCTGGGAATAGGATACCCGCACCCAAAAAGTACACGGTTGCGCCACCAACCAGCGTTAACGCCGTGGTTAAACCAAACAAGCCAGGGATGAGCACAATAGCAGAGCCAACAAAAATCGATACCAAGCCCACATTTAAAGCACGACGCTCAGAGCGACGCTGCGCGATGTAGCTAGATAAGCCGGCACCCACCAAGTAACCCGGGATCGGTAAGATAAACAGTAAACTTACCGTTGTTGCTGGTAATGCCAATACACCACCTAGCAATACCCCAGCTGCTGCCTCGAACACACCTACGCCAGCAAACGTCGCAACTAGGCAGATCAAAAAGCCTTGGAAGCGGCGGTCAGAAAAAACGTGTTTGTAGCTTTTGGCTACTGGTTCGAACTTGCGTTTCTCTTTTGGTAGCGTCTCCATCATGCTGGTCATCATGGTAATCACCACTGCAATGCCAAACAGCGCTAAGAATAGGTAGCTAGAGCGCCAGCCAAACGCTTCGGTTAAGTAGCCGCCAAGTACGGGAGCCAACAATGGTGAGAAAATCACACACATGCTGATTAAGCTATTTGCTCTGTGTAGCTCAGAACCTTCAAAGCAGTCGCGAGTCAGAGTACGTGACATCGCACCACCGCAGCCAATACCTAAACCTTGGATGAAACTACCAATCAAGAACCATTCAAATTGGTGTGCAAAGAGCGCCACCAATGTACCTACGATGTAGATAAGTAGGCCTGCTATGATGATTGGCTTGCGACCTAAGCGGTCCGATAACGTACCGTACACGAATTGCGATAAGCCATATGGAATCAGGTAACAAGCCATCACAGCTTGAAGTGATGACGCAGACACCAAAAACTCACCCGCCATATGACCGATTGAAGGCACGTACATTGTTTGGGTCATTTGACCCACGGCAGTCAATATTGCGATTAAAAAGGTAAGTTTCGCTAATGGAAACGAAGCAGACATTTGCGTATCTCTCCAAAAAATTTAAGACGTAAAAACCCTTAGCGCTCTAATGCAGAGTGCCAACAGACTTTTGGTGTTACGGGGCTATTTGCGCGAGATATTAGTCTTTGCGTGTACAATTAGCAATCGAAAAGTGTGAAGTTGAGCAAGATAAAAATCTATAATATGCATTAGAAAAACTAATCTTAATTTGCATTCGGAAATAGGCTGCTTTTCTTTGTTGAATTACGTTAAATCTCTTATTTGTTGTGAATGTAAACCTACTTATAGGTCATTGGTTTTTATGGTTAAAATCGAGGGGAGAAGAATTGTTTTGGTTAGCCAGAGCAAGACATGGTTCGAACGAAGAAAAGACTGGAGAAGGCACCATGAACAAAAAGGGAGCCGAAGCTCCCTTAGAAATGATTATGTTTATTCGCGGCCAGATGCGTATGCGTAAAGCATTTCTAGCGCGATGGTTGCTCCCGCTAATGCGGTAACATCACTGTGGTCGTACGGAGGCGATACTTCTACAACATCCATACCCACAATATTCATACCGGCTAAGCCACGAATGATCTTCAGTGCTTTGTCTGAGTTCAAGCCACCACAAACGGGTGTACCTGTTCCTGGTGCGAAGGCTGGATCCAAGCAGTCGATGTCAAAAGTAACATACACTGGCTTGTCTGCGACGGTGCGACGAATCTCTTCTAAGATCTCGTTCACCGACATGTCATTCGCTTGCATCGCATTAATCACATTGAAGCCGTGATCTTGCTGTTTGTATTCAGTACGAATACCGATTTGTACTGAGTTCTTCGCAGAGATCAAACCTTCTTTCGGCGCATGGTAGAACATTGTACCGTGGTCGTATGAACTGCCATTTGCGTAGGTATCCGTATGAGCATCAAAGTGAATCAGAGCCATTTGACCATGATGCTTCGCGTAGGCACGCAGGATAGGCAGTGTGATGAAGTGGTCACCGCCCAATCCCAACATGGTTTTACCGCTTTTTAGAATTTCACTGGTTGCTGCCTCTAGACGGTAAGTGAAATCTTCCGCATCACCACAGTCAAACACGAGATCGCCCGCGTCGATCACTTTCAGCTTATCCAATACGTTGAAGTCCCAAGGGAACTTCTTACCTTCCCATGCCAAGTTGACTGAGGCACGGCGAATCGCATCTGGCCCCATGCGTGCGCCTGGACGACCAGATGTAGCCATGTCCAGAGGAACCCCTAGCACCACAACGTCTGCGTCTGCCGATACCGGATTACGAATGTACGGTAGACGTAAAAACGACATAGAGTTGGAGTAAAGCGAATAATCGGTTTTAGTAAACAAATCATTCATATCAGAAGTCCTCTAAATAGGTGTATCCCGCTAGACCTTGTTCTAGTTCTGCTAGGATTTGTGCTTGTTCATTGGCTTCAACTCGTTGGGAAACCAATTGTTTGTAATTGTCACGAATCTCATCCACGTCGATATGAACGTAGCGCATCATGTCTTCTACACTATCACCTTCATTGATGTAACTGATCTCAAATTGACCGTGTTCATCAACATTGACTACTGCACTGTGGGTGTCACCAAATAGGTTGTGCATGTCACCAAGGATTTCTTGGTATGCGCCTACTAGGAAAAAGCCCATTAGGTATGGTTTGTCTTTGCTCCAAGCTGGTACAGGTAGCGTGCTCTCGATGCCTTGACCATCAACGTAGTGATCGATCGCGCCATCAGAGTCACAGGTGATGTCCAACATTACTGCACGACGCTCTTCCGCATCGCCAAGGCCAGAAAGTGGTAGAACAGGGAACACCTGATCAATACCCCAAGCATCTGGTAGAGATTGGAAGAGAGAGAAGTTCACGAAGAACTTATCTGCAAGACGTTCGCTCAACTCGTCCAGAATCGGACGGTGGAAGCGATTTTTAGTGCTCATCTTGCGGCTTAGTTCGAAGTAAATGCGCAGTGACAGTTGTTCTGCCCACGCACGTTGCTCCAAGTTAAGCACGCCAGTTGCGAATTGAGAGTGTACCTCTGCCAAATCACTTTGGGTATCGTTGTAGATCTCAATTAACGCACGAGCGTCTGTACCATCTTGTAAGTTTTCCCAGTTTCGCCACATGTTTTGTAGTAAAAGTGGAGCATCTGCGCCAAGTTCATGCACTTCTTCCGGTTGGTATGTTTCTGTACCAATTACGTTAGAAATCAACACAGCGTGGTGCGCTGTCAGTGAACGACCGGATTCAGATATGATCACTGGCATCGGTTGTTCGTATTGCTGACACACGTCGCCCACTGTGTTGACGATATTACGTGCGTACTCTGCAAGGCCGTAGTTCATCGAGTTCGATGATTGGCTGCGTGTGCCGTCGTAGTCGACTGCCAAACCGCCGCCCACATCGAAGTATTCGATGTTTGCACCCAGTGCGCGCAGTTCGCAGTAGAAACGTGCAGACTCATTCACACCATTACGTACATCACGGATGTTTGCCATCTGTGAGCCAAGGTGGAAGTGAACCAGTTGCATCGCATCTAGGCTGCCTTCGCGTTTCAGACGTTCAATAACACTAAGCACTTGCGATGCAGACAAACCAAATTTCGATTTTTCACCGCCACTTGCTTGCCATTTCCCCGCACCTTGAGAGGCGAGGCGAATGCGCAAACCAAGGCGCGGTTTTACGCCCAAGCTTTTCGCTTCTTCTAGCACCAGATCCAGCTCAGAAAGCTTCTCTAGTACGATGAATACCTTGTGGCCCAGCTTTTCACCGATCAGTGCAAGACGCACATACTCACGGTCTTTGTAGCCGTTACACACGATCACGGAGCTGCCTTGTTGAGCCAATGCAAGTACTGCCAACAATTCTGGCTTGCTACCCGCTTCCAGACCAAGCTGTTTGGTTTCTAGTTGAGCTTGGCTCGCTAGAATTTCATCCACCACTTCACGTTGTTGGTTTACTTTAATTGGGTACACCAACAGGTATTTGTTTGGATATTGGTATTCTTCAATTGCTTGGTTGAAAGCGTGGCAAATTCCATGCACACGTTGGTGCACGATTTGCGGGAAGCGCACTAATACAGGCAGATTTAACTGCTTCGCTTCTAGCTCATTTACAATGGCACTGAAAGGGATTTGATGTGCACGATCACTACGAGGTGATACGTAAACCTCGCCTTGGTCATCAATACCGTAGAAACCTTGGCTCCAGTAGTGAACGTTGTAGTCCGCGCGGATGCGGTCTAATTTAGTTGCTTTTTCCAACTCGATTCTCACAAAAATGTACTTAAGTCCTTAATTAACTAGAAGGAAAAGTACAAAAAAGCAAATCATGAGGCATTAACCTCATACCCTGACACGAACTCCGTGTGCGCGCATTAACGGATAAAAGTGCCGCTGAGTCTAATGATTAAAATCTATCATCTCGATTATGATTTCTTGTCGTGCGCTGATGTGAACATTTGTTTACCAGAGCGTCCATTCAGCTGTTATAGTTGGTCTGACCAGCAAGGAAGCGGTCATGAAAAATCTCACTCAAATAAGGACATATTTTGCAGCTGCACAGAATTCAGGGATACATTCAGACCATGTATCTCGCCGAATATCCCGATAAATTAATGTTGCTTGATGGTGCAAGTCGAGCAGATATTCCTCACCTTAAAGATTTTATTGAACATCAACTCCATCGTCCTTTTTCTGACCTAAAGTTGGTCGTTGTGACACACATGCATCCAGACCACGCTGGTGGCGCGCACAAACTGCGTGATTTAACTGGATGTAAGCTATTGGCTGCAAAGCGAGAGAGTCAATGGTATAGCGGTGTAGATGGTTGGCTAATGCATTTGACCGATTTGATGTTAGCGCGCTGGATGGCGAACCGGATGCGTAAACCAAAGCAAAACCTGTGGTATTCGCGCAAGTTAAAGCCCGATATAGAACTCATCGATGGTGAATGTATTCCGGGGTTTGATGATTGGCAGGTGCTAGAAACGCAGGGACATACCGATAGAGATTTGTCGGTTTATCATTCTGAACAAGATGTATTGTATGTGGCGGATTTGATGGTGCAGGTTAAGAAACACCTGATTGCGCCGTTTCCCATATTTCATCCAAACCAATATCGCCAATCATTAAAGCGTGTGTTTGAGATGGATCCGCAATGTTTGCTTTTGGCGCATGGGGGAGAGGTGACTTTTGATGAGAAAGCGTATCAGCACATTCTGCATACTGCGCCGACTAAGCCGATGACCCATTGGCGCGTCACAAAGGTTAAAGCGAAGGGATTGTTGTTTGCGCTATTTCGTAGGAAGTAGGCGAAGATAAAGCCAGACGAGTGATGCTCAACAAAAACGTTCGATCACTCATCTGAAGCTACGGGGTTAAGATGCCAATAAGTGAGATAGGCTAGGGTCGACCAGCACTTTGTCTGCCATGCCCTGACGACCTAACAACATCATGTAAGTCATTTTTTCACGGTTGGTCAACGTAATGTCGATTGGCCATTGTTTGTCACCCATGCGCAGCATGGTGGTGATAACGCAGCGATGCTCAAAGGTACCGTTTGAAGATTTAACTTTACGGTTTGCCTTTAGCTTCGCTGTGCAGCGAACCACTTGTTCTAAGTGATAAACATCCGGGTGTAGATCGAATGCAACGTAAGACTGACCATCTTTTTCAAAACAATCAATGTTATCTACATGTAATGAAGAGGTTTGTGCGCCCGTATCAATGCGCGCTTCAAGGTGAGTAATCCCTAACTCAGGTAAGCAAATAGCTTCGGCGTTCCCAATGATCATTTTCTGATTCATAGTGTCATCCTAGCGATGAGTAATACGAGAGCCTACTGAGCAGGCTCTCACTCAAACAATTATCAACCTTTACCACGAGTACGGTTTGCGTGTGGTTTTGCGTTTTTCTCGATAAAGTCGAAAATCATACCAGCAACGTCTTTTTCTGTAGCGAGCTCGATACCTTCAAGACCTGGTGAAGAATTCACTTCCATTACCACTGGGCCGTTTTTAGATTGAAGGATATCTACACCGCATAGGTTTAACCCCATGACTTTTGCCGCGTTAATCGCAGTAGCGCGCTCTTCTTTGCTTAGTCGCACTAACTGTGCAGAGCCGCCGCGATGTAAGTTAGAGCGGAACTCGCCTTCTTTCGCTTGGCGCTTCATCGCTGCAATCACTTTATTACCGACAACAAAGCAACGTATGTCTGCGCCTTTAGCTTCTTCGATGAACTCTTGCACCATGATGTTTGCTTTCAACCCCATGAATGCTTCGATCACGCTTTCTGCTGCTTTGTTGGTTTCAGCAAGCACAACACCGATGCCTTGAGTGCCTTCTAGTAATTTAATCACTAGAGGTGCGCCACCAACATTTTTGATCACGTCCTGAATGTTATCAGGGTGGTGAGCAAAGCCAGTGCGCGGCAAGCCGATGCCTTTACGCGATAACAGTTGCAACGAGCGTAATTTGTCACGAGAGCGACTGATCGCGACCGATTCGTTGACACAAAATGTGCCCATCATTTCAAACTGACGTACAACCGCGGTACCGTAGAATGTGATGGATGCACCGATGCGAGGAATCACAGCGTCGTATTGTGGCAATTCTTCACCCTTATAGCGGATCTTAGGGTTGTTGCTCGTAATGTCCATATAACAGTGCAGAGTATCGATGACGTCTACTTGATGTCCACGCTCTTCACCTGCCTGTTTTAGGCGCATGGTTGAATATAAATTCTCATTACGAGAGAGAATAGCAATACGCATGGCAATTCCTTAGTAAGTCAGTACCAAATTAAAAATATAAGTATAGAGTATAGAATGCAGCAGGTATGTGATATTTAGGTGATATTACCTACTGACTTCAACGATTTAGATGTGTGGTTGGACAACCACTTCGTTAGAGGTGCGCACCTTAGGTTTTTTTCTCGCGAGAAGAAAACGAAAAAAACTCGTCGTTACGACAAAAATAATTTGTTGAATCATCGGGCATTCTCAGCGTCGTAAGCTGGAAGTTGTCTGTGGGCTTTTTTAAGCAAACGGATTACAACGAGTTTAAAACGTTAGGCTATTCTGTAGTTTGTTTTGAGTTTGTGATGACGTCCAATAACACATCTTTAATTGTTTGATAGCGCAGTGGCAGAACACGACTGCGTTTGCGAACTAAAAATAACTCTTCACACACGGTGTTTTTCAGTTGTGCGATGTGCAAGGTATCTTTTTGTGGGAAGTTGTCGACAGCACTTTGAGGCAGCACGGTGAAGCCGAGTCCTTTACTCACAGGTAGTAAAATTTGGCTTAATTGATTCACGTAGCCGGATAATGGTAAATCGCTCATCTTAATTTCTTGGAGCTCTTGTTCCGCGCATTGGTCAAAAAACAGCGTCATGTAGTGCTTGGCATCAGGATGGGCAATGACACCACAGTCGTGCAAGAGTTGTGGTGTTATCTGCTTTTCGCGGTATTGATTAGGTAGGACTAAGCACAACTGCTCCTTACCAATTCTTTCACTGTGAAATAAACCTTTGTGAGGAACATCAGTTACGATACCAATATCAATGCTTCCTTCCGTTATTGCATTGAGAATCGAGTGATTGGGTGCGGCTTCTAAATGCAGCGATAAGCCTGGGTGCTGTTTTTGCTTTTCTAAAAGAGGGCCATACAGCATCAATGCCATTGCGCCAGAACAGGCCAGTTTACAGTGACCTGAAAATGCATCATCAAAACTGAGTTCTTCGAGCAACGCTTTCTCTCTTTCTTCTAACTCCAGCGCGTAGGCGTAAACAATCCGACCTTGCTCTGTTAATTCGAAGCTTTTGTTTTCACGTTTGATCAGCGCATGCTGACAACTTTGCTCTAACTTTTTGATGTGTTGGCTGACACCAGGTTGGGTCATAAAAAGTTTTTCTGCCGTTTGTGTGAAATGACCGACTTCAATCAATGTCTTAAATGTATGTAACCAAACAGGATTAAGCATAATGTGAGATTTGCTGTGAGCTTGCTGAAAGACGTAGAGAAAATGATAGCACGGCACGAAATAAATCGACGCAAGAGAATCGGGTGCCTCGTGAAATAATAAATACCAGACAAAATAAAACCCCGCCTGGTTTCCCAGACGGGGCTTATTCTCTTTCGCAGCAATCCGGCTACTATAGGTGCTCCCTGCATCTATCCTTGATTGTGGCTAAGTCCTTTAACCGAGTTCCTTGTTCATCGCCTTCCTAGCGGTGTCCATTCTTGCCTATCATCCTGACGGGCGAACTCTATCCTAGAGCTTAACTACATCCTTGCTGATAACTCATCCTAAGCTACCAAATCTTCATCCTGAAGATACCTAGTCCATTAGGTTTTTTTCCTGTTCCCGCCAACATCCTGTCGACACAATCAGTATTGATGTTTTGCTGATTACTCTCAATTAGCTAGGTAAAAAAACTTTGGCAGCGAATATTGTTTGAAATGATATAGCTGATAATTTTCAATGGCTTATGTTAATTTTTCGATTTTGTCTTAGTCAATGATGGTCGTTTTGCTTACATTGCTTGTAAGAGATCTCGCACAAGGTGTCGAGCAAATGTCCGAATTGGCGTCGTTTTCATCCTGTTTAAGAATTTGCTCAAGATCACAACTCGATTTGTAGCCATAAAATTTGGCGATAGTGTCAGGTGGAATTTCCATTTCTTTGATGGCGAATGTTGCCCATTCATCACGTGTTTTGTGCAGGGCTTGGCGTAGCTTGACAGTGAAGTGACTCATGAAAGCCTCCTTAGTTATCTTGTCTTTCAAGGCAACAATAAGGAGCGTGACGACACAAAGTTGATAGTATGCCGCTTAATATCAATACTATTTCGGCGTGATGAAGATTAAGCTGGCAATACTGATATTATTTGAGCGTGAAACAATACTATTTTGTGGAGTAGCCAATGGCACACATCGAAAAAGTACCGCAAAGACCTGGTTTTTCTTGGCGCTATCGTCGCATTGATGAGCCAGAAAAAGAGTACGATCTCCATTTTCACGATGATGTGTTTGAATTAGTCATCCATCGCCACTTCACTGGCAGTTTGCATATTGGTCATCACGAATTAGAAGTGACTCACAACCAAATGCTATTGATCGCGCCTGGTGTGCCTCATTCAATTCACTCCACATTGGTCGAAAGCAAGTGCGAGACTCATGTGATTTGGTTTAAGCGTGAGTGGATTGCCAATTTGATGTTCTATTGCGCAGAGCTTAGAAAGCTTGATCCGCTTTTAAAGGCGGCCAACAAAGGTGTAGTGTTTTCTGAGCGGACAGCTCAGCACGTTGTGGATCTTCTACATGAGCTCATGACGTTTCCTGCAATGGAGCAACTATCGAGATTTCTCCATGTTTTGTCTCTGATTGCTCACGACGAAGGGGCGAAAACACTGATGACTCACTCTTACTTATCGATGAGTGAACACGAATTACAGGAAAGAGAACGAGTGGCAAGTGTCAACGCGTATCTCGAACAGTACTTTGCAACTAAGGTGACGCTCGCAGACTTGGCGAACTACTTATCGCTGAGTGAAAGTGCGGTCACAAGATTGTTTCAAAAGCACTTTAAAGAGCCGTTTAGCCAACGCCTAATGAAATTGCGGATCAATCATGCCGCAGATTTGCTGCAATCAACGCCTTTGCCGATTGGAATTGTGTTTGAGAGAGTAGGGTATCGAAACCAAGCCCTGTTTAATCGTCACTTCAAAACGTATAAAGGGCTTACGCCACGCGAGTACCGCCAGCAATATCAGCAGCGAATCCAGCCTTAATTGGGTTGCACACAACTGCGATCACGAACGCGAAAAGAGTTGCTCGGTTGAAAGTGATGGGCAATTGATATCTTACTTGCAAAATTTTTCAGGAATCATTATTAAGATTCAGTGACAGATAATATAGGGAACTTGATTGCCATTTTTCTGTCATATCTGGTGAGTAAGTTAACCGTGTCAGAGAGATAATACGCCGTTTACTAGTCAAAGATGACTGCAATAAATCGGTAATTATCATTATGTTGTGAAATTGGTCACGGTTAAATAATTGGTTCCCTTATAGATTGAAGGGGATTCGACCTTAGACAATAAGCTCCATAAGGAGCGTTACTTATATAAGATGAGGGATTTTACTATGAAAAAGACTAGAAGAGCTCAGCTACATCGTGTGCGTATTCAATACTGGAAAGACACGAAAGACGCACCAGCTAAAAAATCATAGTTAATGATACCTAAAGGCACGAGCTGGCAGTGGAACGTCGTTTCCCGCTGATTGCCAGCTCAAAAACGCCACAATCACATTCACTCCGCACAACCTCCCAGCACTCTACTTTTACTATCACACACTTCCAAAAGTAAAAAAGCCAGTCCGGAGACCAGCTTTTTATTATTGTCAGTATGACTCTGTTACTTACAGGTAGTTTGCGTCAACCAAGTCGCCAGCTTTTGCGCTTTTCACTTCTGGACGTGCTTCTAACCATGCAATAACTTGTGCTTTTTGCTCTTCAGTAGCACTGCCGTAACGGTCAGTAGAGCATAGGAAGCCTTCAAACAGTTCTAGACCACCGCCGCCGAAGCAAAGGCCAAGCCCATCAATGTAGTCGATAAAGTCATCAACGAATGCATCGTAACGGTCGAAGTCGTTGATGTCTGTTTCACAGCTGATCTCGAAACCTAGGATTGCGAACTCACCTAAGAACAGCTTTTTACGGATACGACGGCTCTTGTTATCGATCTTGTCTAATTTCATGATTATCTCTCGTAGATGATTTGATTTCGTACACCTTATACCTTCTATCACACTTTAGCCCAAGTAAAATCAGAATGAAGCGATACAGTTGGTGATTATGTGACCAGAATTTAATTGCTTCGTTAGCTGTGTTGGTTTGGTTTGCAGTATTGTTGAAACACAAGTTTCATATGTTTTAAGCACTTTTGTCATTTTTCTTATCCAAACTTCTTGCCGTTCAACTAATCACTTATTTATTAATTAAACTATAAGATCGGGAAAGTAAAAATGAGCAAGGAAACCTTTGACGCGACGCGTTATAACCAAAGTGAAAACAAACCATTTGAAGAAGTATTAGAAGCGAGCCTATCTCGACGCAGCATTCTGAAAGGTGGTTTAGGTATCAGTGCGATGACAGCGTTTGGTGCTTTCGGATTGGCTGGTTGTAACTCGTCTGACTCAGGGAGTACAGTAAGCAGTGGTTCGGGCGCATCTAAAGCCGTTCTTAACTTTGAATCTATCCCTGGCTCACTCACTGACGCAGTTTCAATTCCACAAGGCTACACCGCACAAGTACTAGTACCTTGGGGAACACCACTTAATGCGCAAGGCAGCGCATGGCAAAATGATGGTACCAACACCAGTACCGATCAGTTAAATGCGCTAGGCATGCACCATGACGGCATGCATTTTTTCCCATTGAACGATAGCACTACAGATGGCTTGCTATGTATTAACCACGAGTACATCGACACATCAGCACTGCATCCAAATGGTCCGACGGTTGAAAATGGCGTACGTACCATTGTAGATGAAGTGCGTAAGGAGATTAACGCGCACGGTGTGTCAGTGGTTCGCATTCAACTGGAAGACAACATGTGGAAGTTGGTTGATACCGATCCACTAAACCGTCGTTATACTGGTGCGACAGTCATGGATTTGTCTGGCCCGGTGGCCCACACATCTTTAACTGTCACTCGTTTCTCGCCAGATGGCAGCCAAGCGCGTGGTACGTTAAACAACTGTGGCAACGGCTACACGCCGTGGGGCACGTACTTAACGTGTGAAGAGAACTGGCCAGGTTACTTTGTTAATGCCGGGACTCGTACAGAAGAGCAAGATCGCATTGGTGTCGATGACCAAAGTACACGCTACTTGTGGGAGACATTAGCAGGAAATGCAGAAGAGCGTCTTGATGAGTTCTCTCGCTTTAATGTGGCTCCAACAGGAGCAAGTGCGATGGATGATTACCGTAATGAAGCCAATGGTCACGGTTACATCGTCGAAATTGACCCTTACACGCAAAACTCACGTGCGAAGAAACGTACTGCGCTAGGTCGTTTCCGTCACGAGGGCTGTACTTTCGGTAAGCTTGAAGAAGGCAAACCAGTGGTATTTTATTCTGGTCACGATTCTCGCTTTGAATACCTATACAAATTTGAATCTGCGGCAGCGTGGGATCCAGCAGATGCTAACCCTGATAATCGCTTGGCGATGGGTGACAAGTACATGGACGAAGGCACACTGTATGTGGCGCGCTTCAATGAAGACAGCACAGGTACTTGGTTACCATTAACGCTTGATAGCGTAACAACCGCTGGTGGTACGTTAGCGGAGCACTTTAACTCACTGGCTGAAATTATCATCAATACTGCTGGCGCGGCGGATTTAGTTGGGGCAACACCAATGGATCGACCTGAGTGGTGTACGGTTGATCCATTCACGGGTTCAGTATATTTAACATTGACGAACAATACGCGCCGTACAGATGAAACCAATCCTGCGAATCCACGTTTGAATAACAAGTTTGGTCATGTTATTCGTTGGGATGAAGGTGCTTCAGCAACTGACTTTACTTGGGATATCTTTGTCTTCGGTTCGCCAGCAAATGGTGATGCAGATACCAACCGTTCTGGCTTGAATGAGCTAAACCAGTTTGCGAGCCCAGACGGATTAGCGTTTGATGGCCGTGGTATTTTGTGGATTCAGACCGATAACGGCGCAGATGAAGTTACGTCTTACACTAATGATCAAATGTTGGCCGTTGTGCCATCTAAGCTAACAGATGAGAATGGTGACCAAGCAGTGATTGGTGCGGATAACCAAGCGGAGCTTAAACGCTTCTTTGTTGGACCAAATGGTTGTGAAGTGACAGGCTTTACTATCAGCCCTGATTACAAATCATTGTTTGTGAATATTCAGCACCCAGGCAACTGGCCATACAGTGAAGATGCCGCCGAAGAAACGCCTGCTGGTGTTTCTGTGCGTCCACGAGCTGCGACGGTTGTCATTCGACGTGAAGACGGTGGAGAGATTGCAGTTTAATCTCTAAATGCATTAACACCTTAAAATTCAAGCCCTGCAAATGCAGGGCTTGATTGTTTAGGCGAATGCCCAGTCGCACTTTATATCCAGACAACAGGCTTAGCTTTTCAATGAACCGCCTGAAGTACGAATCACGTCTTGATACCAGTAGAAGCTCTTCTTGCGTTTACGCTCTAGCGTTCCTTGCCCATCATCATGACGATCGACATAAATATAACCGTAACGCTTGCTCATTTCGGCTGTTGAGTTAGCCACCAAGTCGATTGGCCCCCAGCTGGTGAAGCCCATCAACTCAACGCCATCAAGAATCGCTTCGTGTGCTTGAACCAAATGATCATTAAGGTATGAGATTCGATAATCGTCTTGGATTTCCCCGTTTTCATCGAATTCATCACGAGCGCCTAAGCCATTCTCGACGATAAATAGCGGCTTTTGGTAACGATCGTGAAGGAAGTTAAGCAAAACGCGCAGGCCTTTTGGATCGATCAACCAGCCCCATTGGCTCTTCTCAAGATATGGGTTTGGTACGCTATCGACGATGTTACCCACTTCCTTCTGTTTCGGATCGGCACTCGCACAGCCACTTGCGTAGTAGCTGAATGAGATGAAATCGACACTTGCCGATGCGATCTCTTCTAAGTCGCCTTCTTCCATCTGAATTTCAATGCCATTTTCACGGAAGTAACGCTTCATGTAGCCAGGGTACTGACCACGTGTTTGTACATCACCGAAGAACAACCACTTGTTGTTTTCATGCATGGCGGCTAACACATCATCAGGGTTACAAGTGTATGGGTAGTTGATTGCGCCAAGCAGCATATTACCAATCTTGCCGTTTGGTACGATTTGCTGACACAGTTTTACCGCTTTCGCGTTTGCTACAAGCTGGTGGTGAATCGCTTGATAAATGTCTTGTTCACTGGCGTCTTCTTGCAAGCCCACTCCCGTAAATGGCGCATGTAGTGACATGTTGATTTCGTTAAAGGTAAGCCACAGTTTGACCTTATCTTTGTAGCGTTCTAACACGGTTTTAGCGTAACGCTCGAAAAACTCGATCACTCGACGATCGCCCCAACCACCATAATTCTCAACCAAGGCGTAAGGCATCTCGTAATGAGAAAGCGTTACAAATGGTTGCATATCGTGTTTGGCCAGCTCATCAAAAATTTTGTCGTAAAACGCCAGTCCTTCTTCGTTTGGCTCAAGCTCATCGCCATTAGGAAAAATACGACTCCAAGCGATGGACAAGCGCAGGCAGGTGAATCCCATCTCTTTAAACAGGGCAATATCTTCTGGATAGCGATTGTAGAAATCGATCGCAAGATCTTTGATACCAGGCGTTCGTTCTTCACGCGTTTGATGCGGGCTCAGAATGCCGTTTGGCAACATATCTGATGTTGATAAACCTTTCCCCCCAAGGTTGTATGCCCCCTCTACCTGGTTTGCCGCAATGGCACCACCCCAAAGGAAATTATCTGGAAACTTAATCATGTTTCTCACTCTTTATATTTAGGAAATGTTTGTGGATTTATTGCTTGAGAATAGTGTAGGAGACATCTCGATACTTGTAGCGAGATCGTGTTTTTATCAGTTCATCACCAAACGTCAGTAATGATAAACATTGAGATATAGGATGGTTGTTAACAATGCCAACCTAAGTGAATTTAGGTTGGCATTCGTATTCAAAACGTAAATGCTAAATTCGCCGCCGCGCCAAACTGGTTATCGCCAGCGTAAGACCCTGCTAGGTCTACACTGATCACATCAAAAGGACTGATGCCAATGCCACCTGTCACCGAGTTATCGAGGTTATTTTCTAGGTCAACTTCATAACCAGCACGGAGTTGCGCCCATCCCCAAGCATTCCCCTCGATACCAACGCGAATAAACTGGGTGTCATCGTCGAGCTCTTTAAAGCGCTTTTGTTTGGTGAGATCGGCGTCTAGGCTCAGAGCGACATAGTCCCCGACATAGCCGATACCAAGGGTCGCTTGTGGCGTGAGTTCGTAGGTATAGTTGCCTAGTTTTGTTTCTATATCTTGTTCGAAGACGTCTTTTAACGAGAGACCAGCTCTAAATGCGTTGTGATACCAAGCGACCCCAAGATCCATATTGAACGTGTTCTTTGATACTTCACTTTTGTCGTAATCCTCGATATCAAAGTCATCTAGTGTTGTACGCTGCGTATAGGTTTTAAGCTGTTGGTATTTGGGCGTAATACCAAATGCGAATTGCTGCCCACCTATCGTGTAAGCGCGAGCCAAGGCAACGCCATATTCCGCACTACCGAAAGCCGCTAGGTCGACGGCAGAATTGAGGTATCGATCTGCGGTGTTTGTTGAATCTGAGATATCGGGTGCCGCAAGTATCTCCACATAACCAGCGCTAAAAAGGTTTACCGACATGTAGCGTGTCGGAATCGCAATCGCGAGGCTCAGACCTCCGTTAATGACGACTGGAGCACTCTTATCTAATTGATCGAGTAGTCGATTAAGTTCGGCTTCGTTCGCAGGTGTGGGAATGCCCTGAATACTATCGTAAAGGTCTTGAACATCATCAACGGCTGATAAAGCTTCATCCTCATCGTGAATATTGACGCCGAGAGCAGGAATGAGTAGGCCGATATCGTCATTTTCTCGATAGAGAGCGCCTAGGGCTGGGTTGTGTAGAGGAGCGGTTAAATAGTCAGCGGAAACGACGCCTGTATTTCCCATTCCGTGACTTCGAGCGTCTGCTGCGTAAGGTGCTGCAAAAGCGTGAGGTGATAAAATAAAAAGCGCCCCTGTTGCTGCTAAAGTTAGTTTTCTCATAACGCATCCATTCTTACTTTAAATAATTACTTATCAATAAATTAGATGGTGGGAGCTAAAACTTGGTGTCAACCACCAAAAATTGCGCTGATGAATAGCATGTGGCGATTCATCAAGTTAAGCGTAGGTTAGGCAACTCGCTTTATAAAGTTGATTAAGATTTATTGCTCTTTAATTGTGTGGAGAAAAGCTGAAGAGGTGGATGGTATTGGGTTAGCTACGATGAGGAGCGAGCTCAAACATTAAGGTGAAGGACATGCCTTTATCAGCGTTGAGCTGCGCACTGACTTTCCCTTGCATATCTCGCATATTGTTGGCGGTGATGGAAAGTCCTAACCCCAGTCCTTCACCAATTTTTTTACTGGTTTGGAAAGGCTCGAACATGGTATCGAGTTGGTCTGAAGGTACCCCACACCCATTATCACTTACCACGACCTCGACATTATCGGAAGTGGGTGTAACGGCAATCATTAACTGTGGATCTTGGGTCTCTTTCATCGCATCTAATGCGTTGGAAATTAGGTTGCCGAGCACTTGTTGTAGGCGTTGCTCTTCGCCAATGATATTGGGTAAGTCGTTGGGAATGCGTACCCGAACATCTACCTTCGCGAGTTGAGATTGATAGACGCGTAGCGTCTCTTCTAAAGCGTTTGTCAGCGATATCTCGTGCAGTGTCTCTGGTTTATTGTAGGCAAACGTTTTTAGCTGACTGGTCATGCTTGCCATGCGGTCAATCAACTTTTGAATCAACTTGTTATTGGCTTTCATCATGTCTGTTTGTCCACGTTCTGCTAGCAACTCATTGGTGGTTAAAAGGGTACGCAGGCCGGTCAATGGTTGGTTTAACTCGTGGGTAATCGCGCTCGACATTCTGCCCAATGCTGCCATTTTGCTTGATTCAATCAATTGCTCTTGGGCTTGTTTTAAAGCTTGAGTTCGCTCTTCCACCCTTTGAGCGAGCTCTTGGTTAATCAGCTGCAGCGATTGTTCCGCTTTTTTACGTTTGCTAATGTCGATTACGGTAGCAAGGAAATACTGCTCACCGTGCCATGGGAAGCTAGTGAGTGAAAAGAGTACAGGAAATACGCTGCCATCACTGCGTCGCGCCATGGTTTCTACAGCGCTAATCTCTGCTAGTTCCTTATGCTTTGGCAGATCTCTAAGCAAAGTGAGTGTGGTCGAATTTGAATTACCCGCATCAAATAACTCCCAGGCGAAGGTATGACGATTCACACTTTCAGGAAGACAAAAAAGGCGTTTTGCCATTGGGTTGAGGTCGAACAATAGACCTTGTTCATCAATCAACAACAAACCAACATGTGTTTTATTGATCATCTGTTTAAGTCGGCGTTGCGATTCTTCTAGTAAGGCTTGAATACGCTGCTGATTGAGATGTTTTTGTCGACGCTGTAAACCAATGATCACCAATAGAATAAGGAGCAGGAGGAGCGCTGCGATGCTCCATCCAATGACACTAATCGTTTGCTGAACAGGTTTGGTCGGAATAAGGTAACTGACAAACCAGTTTAAGTCGTCCAGCTTTACTGTGTGTGCAAAGTAGCGCTGCCGATTGAGAGTCCAGAAATGAATCACCGTATTGTCATACAGCGTTTGAGTTTCGACTTTGACTTGGTTATTCGGTTCATTAAACCAGTCGGCGTTATAGTTTGTACTGCTGGAGAGGAAGAAGCGTTGATGGCGATTTTGTAGCGTGATGATGTCTTGGCTGGTGATGGTCTGCTCCGTTAGCAAACTCAGGTTGATTTGAACAACAACGATGCCCGCTATCTCCAAACCATTAAAAATTGGTGCAGAGAGGTAGTAAAGCGGACTAGAACCTTTTGTTTTATTCACCAGTGAGACGCCTTCTCCCTGACGTTGTATTTGTTCGACAATTGCACGGCGGTCAGAGCGGCTGAACCGTTCATCGATCAGACTCGATACCAACACTTCTCCCGAGGTTGAAAGTATCAACCAACCCTCTGTATTCGCGGCTTTATCGAGCTGTGTCAGTTGTGCTTGAAGTGGCTCGTAGTAGTTTAAATTGCCTTTCACAAACGCAATTGTTTCTGGGTTATTCGTGACGAGATAGGGAAGGTGATAGAAACGTTTTAATGCTCGGCGGACTTCACCAATGTAGTCGAGGAGTTTCTGTTGTGCTTCTTGTTGAGTTTGGACGCTCAGCCATTGATGGGCCACCTCTCGGCTAGCACCGTAGAAAAAGATCACCAGCGCACTGATCAATACGGCGGTTAGCCACATTTTCCCATTCTTAGTGCGCTGCATTCGGACTCCGTTTGGCTGAATATAGTTATCGTAGTTGGTAGTGAAAGAGTGCGCTTAACTGATTGGATGTTAAAGAATTGTGATTAAGAAGTGGGATCTAGCTCCTTTTCTATAGCATGGTTTTTGCTAACTTTAGCAAAGACTTCTATCACCGATCAGGCAGTAACTCATGACTTTTGACGACATTCCGCGTATCGCCCTAATTGAAGATGATGACATCGTTCGTCAAGCAACAAGCCAATGGCTGCAATTGGCGGGGTTTGACGTCATAGCTTTTAGCTCGGGGGAGGAAGGCAAAACCGCCATTCTGAACCAAGAGTTTGATGCGATAGTTAGTGATGTTCGTTTGCCAGATACTGATGGACTTTCGATTTTAGAGAGCCTTATTGCGAATCACATTCCAACACCAATGATACTAATTACTGGTCATGGTGATGTGGATATGGCGGTGAATGCGCTACAAAACGGCGCGTTTGATTTTATTGAAAAACCTTTCCAGCCGGAGCGTTTGTCTCAACGTGTGACAGATGCGGTCGAGAGCCATCGCGCGCAAACATCGACGCTTCACCGCCAAGAGTATCTAGCTAGCGTGAGTGGTTTAGAAGAGGTGCTCATTGGTCAAAGTCGAGTGATGCAGCAATTACGCGAGCAAGTTGCGAAACTGGCGAAAATCGATACTAACGTGATCATTTACGGCGAAACAGGTTGTGGTAAAGAGCTGGTGGCGACCAGTTTGCACAATGAAAGCCAACGCAGAACCCATCATTTTGTGCCAATCAACTGTGGCGCCATTCCTGAGAACCTGTTTGAAAGTGAGCTGTTTGGGCATGAAGCTGGGGCATTTACCGGAGCGGGTAAAAAGCGCATTGGCAAATTGGAATACGCGGATAAAGGCACCTTATTCTTTGATGAAATCGAGAGTATGCCGCTGTCCATGCAGGTGAAAGTGCTGCGTTCATTACAGGAACATACAGTTGAGCGCGTTGGAGGCAATCAACAGATCTCGGTTGATTTACGAGTGATCGCGGCGGCGAAAGAAGATCTCAATGATCATGAAGAGTTTCGGCAAGATTTATACTATCGGCTCAACGTCGCGCAAATTTATTTGCCGCCACTCAGGGAGAGAGAAGAAGATTCACTGATTTTGTTTGAGCACTTCACCTTGCAAACTAACCCTGAAACCAGACCATTGAGTGATGCCGACAGAAACGCTGTGCTTTCCTACGCTTGGCCTGGAAATGTTCGAGAGCTGCGAAACGTGGCTATGCGTTTTGCTTTGGATGAAACGGTATCCGTGATGGAAATTCTCTCTAGCCGTCCTTCGTCAACCACGGAGGAGACGCAAGTGGGTGTTCCACTGGTTATTCAATTACATAATTTTGAGCGCAAGGTGCTGCATGATTCATTGGTCAGGCATCAGGGACGCATTAATGAGGTGATGCAGGAGTTGGATTTACCTCGTCGAACTTTGAATCAAAAGATGCAAAAGTTTGGTTTAAATCGCTCGGATTATACTTAACGCAATTTTTAAGCTGACTTACCGCTATGGGCGTCACAAATATGATTATGCGCTTTTCGAGGGAGTCGGGACAAACTTATAAGTTAGGCCTTTCCCTTCTCCAAACAAGGTGACTTGGTTTCTGCCCGTATGTTTAGAGCTATACAGCGCTTCGTCTGCTTCAGCAACGACCTCGTGAAGCGATTGTCCCTCAGATAACTCACTGATTCCAAAGCTCATGGTGATCTCATTTTCGAATGACTGCAGTGAGGCTTCTGTTTCTACCGCTAGGCGAATTTGCTCGGCAACAATTTTGGCTCGGTGTGCTTTTTCAAGTAAAACAATCATGAACTCATCACCACCAAATCGTACTGTGCAAGCTGACTCCGGGAGGTGTTTCTTAAAGATAGCGGCAATCGTAGCCATGACGGAATCGCCTACCGTATGGCCATAATGATCATTAATCGCTTTGAACTCGTCCATGTCGGTCATGATGATGCTTATTGATTGCTTCCGTTTGTGCGCTTGATTAACAAGGTTTGGAACAATTTCTTCCATCGCGCGACGATTATGAAGCCCTGTGAGGGCGTCTAAATGTGAGAGATCATTGATTGACTGTATCAAGCGGCCATTAATTAGCCACAACATGCTAAAGCTCATAGCGACAATCAGACAGATGCTAAGTAAAAACGTCATCTGGTGGATAAAACCTGCGGTCATAAAATTTGGCACTTCATTGGCGAAAGCGCTCCAAAGTGCTCTGAAGCCCATAAAAATACTGAAGCAAAAGAAGGAGCACGCCATCACTATGGTTGGGAGTTTTTGGTCTTTCTTACTGCCTTTCAGCATGGCGATCCCACTAAAAAACGTAACGATGCAGATATAAACACTTAAGTAAATGATACGGCTTTTAATTGAATGGTCATGGAAAGTGAAATAATAAAACGAACCGCTGAAAATGGGCGTTAAAAAAGCGAGTGAGTGGGCCAGTTTTAGAGGGAATTGACGAAAAATGCTCACGCTGTAAAGCGTAAGCAAGAAGCCGATTAATATGAGCGTATTAGCTATGACGATGGTAAGCCAATCTGGTGCGGAGCCTCTAAATCCCAGTAAAAAAGGCCCAAAGCCAATAAATAACAGCGAGAGAGAAAAAGTCTTTAAGCCTTTGATTTTTTTCTGTGTGTATTGGTAACAAAGTAGACTGATTGAGTAAATGCAAGAGAACAGAATAACGATAAAGTTGAGCGTTCTGATGTCTAAATACTGATTGTCCATAAGCGCTCCACATCAATCCATAGTTCAGGCAACTCCTTTGCCTGATATCAATAAGCGAACTACATATTAACTTACTTATAGAGTGATGTCTTATGTTAAACGGCTATTCATTTACCAGCTCGAATTGTTCGGTTTGGTTGGTTTTCGTCGTAAACAGCAGACCAACAATCATCATAAATACGCTAGGCATAATCTAGCTAGCAAAGTCATTGTACAGAGGCATGTAATTACCCATCCACTCATCGGTGGAATCTGGCATGTAACCTAGGATGTGCAGCGCATCAACACAACCAAACGCTAGAGCAGTGAATGCGGTCGTAACCACCATGATTTGCGACATCTTGTTGCGCACTGGTGCCATGATCATCAATGCAATCGCCACTGGGTGAAGTACCACAACCGCAGGCAATGTAATAGCCAATAGTTGTTCCAGACCTACGTTAGCAATCAAACCTGCTAACACCATGGTCGTAATAACGCAGCCTTTGTAGTTCACTTTGCTGAAAGTATTATCGTAGAACTCACTGCCTGCAGTGGTTACGCCGATAGCTGTAGTCAAACAAGCCAATACCATCACGGCACCTAGTAATAGTGAGCCAAATGCACCGAAGTGGCTGAAGGTGAACGCTGTTAAGATGTCGCCACCATTGCTGAACTCAGAACCTAAGTATGAGCTTGTTGAGCCAATGTAAGCCAATGAGATGTAAACAAATGCCATGGCAACTGCATACATCAAAGCAGCAATTAGTGTGTATTTTGCAGTGGCTTTCGGACAATCCACACCCATGCTGCGAATCGCACGGAAGATAATCCAACCAAAACCGATAGAGCCTAGTGCATCCATGGTCATGTAGCCTTGGGTCAAGCCTTCAGCAAATGCGCCAGATACGTATGGTCCCGTTGCAGTAGTAAGCTCGCCGGCTGGGTAAACCAGAGCGGTTACAGACATGATCACTAAAATAGCCATCAATGCAGGGGTTAAGATCTTGCCTAGGTTGTCGACCAATTTGCCCGGGTACAGCGCAAACAAGATAGTGATAACGCAGAAAGCAATTGTGAAAGGCACCAAAGCGGCATCACCAAACATTGGTGCAAAGCTAAATTGGTAAGCCACGGTAATCGCACGTGGTATTACGAATGCAGGACCAATCACGATAAACACCATCACCCAAAAACTGGTCGCCAAAGGTTTAGGTAGGGCGGCGGTTAATTTGTCTGAACCGTTTACGATAGCCACCATCACCAGTGCCATCGCAGGTAGACCTACACCCGTCAAGAGGAAGCCAGACATCCCGCTCAGAAAGTTTTCACCTGCTTGGTAACCCAAAAATGGAGGGAAGATCAGGTTACCTGCGCCTAAGTACATGGCGAAAGTCATGAAGCCCAAAGCGGCGATATTGCGTGCGCTTAACATTGTTATTCCTCTTATGTTTCGCTTGGAAGAAACTGAAAGGAATGGGAGGAGTATGTGGTGTTCCCGTCAGCTTCTTCTCAAGCTGACAGAAAGTTAAGATATAGCCTGTCAGCTCTGGATCAGTTCCAGAGAGAGCAGGAGGATCGCAGCAGCAACGCCAGATGGGCGTTTTAAAGCGAATTGTGATTGCGCAGTTGCTGACATGAGTGATCCTTAGTGACAAAAAAGCACCAAGGAATACGTTTGCCTTGGTGTGTAGTTACCCTAACGAACATAGGGCTATTGGCACAACCCCGAAGTAGAAAATAAGTTGATACGGTCAATGTTTGTTTCTGAACTGGTGGATCGAACTGGTTTTTAAATTCAAAATTAGAATAAATGACTTTTCATTTCATTAACATGGCTTGTTTTGCTGTATTTTTGTGCTATTTGTAGTCGTTTAGGCTATAAGCCTCCGCTGGTAAAGTGAGCAGTTTAGAATGATGCGCTTTTTATTCTTATTGTTAAGACGCTCATTAGTTGTAGTCCAATCCAAAGTCACGTCGGCAAAATATTGCTTATTAGCGAATTAGGCATTTGTTTCGTGTTGGTCACATTTCATTAACCTTTTGCGATCTAGGCGTGCAACCTTCTCCTCTTGAATAAGCAAGATCTTGCTCATCGCTTTGCTATCAAATCAGCATAATTTTGCTCATTTTTGATGTCTTTCTGTGCTTATGTCAATAAATACAATGACTTAAAAGTTGGCATTTCAATTGCTTTAGGGAATTTGTTGTTAATGAAGATTTAACATGATGTAAATCCCCAATCGTGAAACGACTACACGGAGAGTAATAATGAAAATGAATAAGCTGGTAAAAGCTTTGGCTGTCGCTGTGACTTCTTTTGGTATTGCTGCTAACGCTGCGGCAGAAGATCGTAGCTACATTCTTGCAACGGCATCGACAGGTGGTACTTACTACCCTGTGGGCGTAGCGTTGGCGACTTTAAGCAAAGTGAAATTGGCACCAAAGCACCACTTTTCCCTTTCTGCAATCAGCTCTGCGGGCTCTGGTGAAAACGTCAAACTGCTGAACGAGAACGAAGCACAGTTCGCGATCCTACAAGGTCTTTACGGTGCATGGGCTTGGTCTGGTGAAGGTCCTTATGAGAAGAGCGGTCGTCAAGAACAACTGCGCTCAGTCTCTATGCTGTGGCAAAACGTTGAGCACTTTATTGTTCGCTCTGACCTAGCAAAAACTGGCACAGTGACTGACCTGAACAACCTAGATGGCAAGAAGTTTTCTATCGGTAAGAAGAATTCTGGTACTGAGAACTCTGGTCGCCAAATCATGAAAGGTCTGAAAGTAGACCCTGATAAATTCAACCTTGCTTACATGGGCTACGGTGGCAGCGCGAGCGCACTTCAAAACGGCACCATTGACGGCATGAACCCGCCTGCAGGCGTACCTGTTGGTGCGGTCACTCAAGCTTTCGCTGCGTTGGGTAAAGACATTTCGATTCTTTCGTTTACTGACGAACAAATCAAAGAGGCGAATGGTAACTACAACCTATGGACGAAGTACGAGATCCCAGCGAACACGTATCCTGGTCTAGATAAGCCGATCACTACCATTGCACAGCCGAACTTCTTGGCTGTTCGTGAAGATATCTCGGAAGAAGACGTTTACCAGCTAACCAAAGCGATCTACGAGAACCTGCCTTTCTTACAAGGTATCCACAAAGCAACAAAAGCAATGGCGATTGAGAAAGCGATCGCTGGCTTACCAGTGCCTCTTCACCCAGGCGCGGCGCGTTACTATAAAGAAATGGGCATCGAAATCCCATCAGACCTAATGGCGAAATAACGCTAACTTGGCCCCGAGTTTTGGCTCGGGGCATTTTATCCCTACCGATTTCTAAGATGGAAAAAGCCGCCAGAGCTTGGAGTATGAGATGAGCGACTCAATAGAAAAGGAATTGCAGAAGTTTGAGCTGCCCACGCGCACTGATTTTCCGTGGGTAACCACCACAATTACAGTGTTTGGCGTGGTGTTGTCTGCTTTGCACATTTGGTTTAATACCTTATCGACGTTACCAGAGTTATGGATTTCCGCGACCCACTTTGCTGGCTTTGCGGTGATTTGTGCGCTTTGGTATCCGGCTCATATCTCTCTCAAGCAGAGTAAGATTGCACTCGGTATCGATGTGTTAATTGCCATGGGCGCGGTCGCATGTTTGCTCTACATTCCTTATGCCGAAGACGCGCTGTATGAACGTGGCGTGAAGTTCGTGACCAGCGATTGGGTCTTCGCCATCATGGCAATTTTGATTGTTATTGAGCTGATCCGACGCACCATGGGCTGGTTTATTCCTGTGCTGATTGTGGTGTGTCTGAGTTACGTTGTGCTTTGGGGTAAGTGGACAACAGGTATTTTCCACTTCCCGGGTTTGAGCATGGAGACCTTGCTCTACCGCAGTTTCTATTCTTCTGAGGGCATGTTTGGCTCTATCTCGCGCATCAGCTGGACTTTCGTATTTATGTTCATTCTGTTTGGTGCGTTTCTTGTGCGTTCTGGTGTCGGTGATTACATCATCAATGTGGCACGAGCTGCGGCAGGCAAAATCATCGGTGGTCCCGGTTTTATTGCGGTGATTGGCTCCGGTTTGATGGGCTCAGTATCTGGCTCAAGTGTGGCAAATACGGTTTCCACCGGTGTTATCAGTATTCCTTTGATGCAAAAAGCAGGTTTCCCTTCACGCTTTGCGGCGGGGGTTGAAGCTGCAGCGTCGACAGGTGGTCAGTTGATGCCACCAGTAATGGGCGCGGGTGCTTTCATCATGGCGTCTTACACGCAAATTCCGTATGTTGATATTATCGCGGTGTCTTTTATTCCTGCTCTTATCTATTTCTTATCTGTTGCGTTCTTTGTGCGTATCGAAGCCAAACGCAGCGGCGTTCAAAAAATCACGACTAGCGATGAATCTCTACTGAAAGTGTTGATCAGCGGTTGGCACAACCTTATCCCGCTGGCGGTTTTGGTTACTTTGTTGGTTCAAGGCTTTACACCGACTTACGCTGCGGGCTTGTCGATCATTTCAGTGGTGGTGGCTTCTTGGTTCTCGAAAGATCACAAGATGGGACCAAAAGCGATCATCGAAGCACTTTCGCAAGGCGCGAAAAACATGGCGACAACCGCCGTATTGCTGGTGGGTATTGGTTTGGTGATCAACGTGATCAGCACAACGGGCATTGGCAACACATTCTCATTGATGATCGACGGCTGGGCGAATGGTGACTTGTTCATCATGATCGTTCTGATCGCGCTCGCTTCTCTTGTTTTGGGTATGGGTTTACCTGTGACAGCGGCGTATATTGTATTGGGTACACTGTCTGCCCCAGCGCTTTACAAGTTGATTGCGGAAAACCAATTGCTTGAATTGATGGTGTCAGGTCAATTGCCTGAACAAGCAAAAGCCATCTTTATGTTGGCGGCGCCAGAAAAGCTGGAACTGCTTAATGCACCAATGGCGTTGGAAACCGCGAAAGAAATGGTGGCGCTAGTACCTGCGGACTTTATGGAGACGCTACTAGAGCAAAGTTTGGGTATGGAAGTAGTAGGTTTGGCATTGCTGGCTGCTCACCTCATCATCTTCTGGTTATCGCAAGACAGCAACGTAACACCACCAGTGTGTTTGACCGCTTTTGCAGCAGCAACCATCGCCAAAACACCGCCAATGCGCACCGGTTTGATGGCGTGGAAAATCGCCAAAGGTTTGTATCTTGTACCGCTACTTATTGCCTACACAGGCTTAGTTAGTTGGGATGTGACGTCAGTGATTACCGTGGGCTTCTTTGCCATCATCGGTACCTATGCATTGATTGGTGCGATTGAAGGCTACTTGGAAGGTCCTCTAAACATTCTGACGCGTCTCTTGTTGGTAGTGGTGGGTACATTGCTGGTTTGGCACGACATCCCAATGTTGGTTCGTGTGGCAAGCTGCGCGGTATTTGTCGTGGTATTCATTTACAGTGGTCGCAAATTCAAATTGCAACAATCTCAACTATCGGTTTTATAAGAGGTCGTATGAAATCAGTCTATGACTACATCATTGTCGGTGGCGGTATCGTTGGCGTGTCGACAGCATGGCAACTGCAGCAACGTCATCCAGACAAATCCATTTTATTGGTTGAGAAAGAGTCCGGTTTTGCCAAGCATCAAACCGGACACAATAGCGGCGTGATTCATGCCGGGGTGTACTACGCGCCGGGCAGCTTAAAAGCCGATTTTTGTAAGCGTGGGGTAGAGCGAACCATTTCGTTCTGTGCTGAGCACGATATTCCGGTGGAGAACTGTGGCAAGTTGTTGGTTGCGACCAATGAGCAAGAAGTCGAACGTATGAATGCCCTTTATGAGCGCTGCCATGTCAACGGTATCGACGTAAAGCTACTCGATGAAGTTCAACTCAAACTGGCTGAACCAAACATCACAGGCTTGGGCGCGATTTATGTCAAAACCACCAGTATTGTCGATTATCGTTTGGTCACTGAGCAGATGGCGGAAGAGTTCCAAAAGCTCGGCGGGCAAATTAGCCTGAGAACCAAAGTGGTGGCTGCCGAAGAGAAGGACGAAGAAGTCCAACTGACCTGCATTTCAGACGGTCAAACCATGCAGCTCAATGCTAAGTTCTTGATCACTTGCAGCGGCTTGATGGCGGATCGCATGACTAAGATGATGGGTATTCCAACTGACTTTCAGATCATCCCTTATCGTGGTGAATACTACCGCTTAGATAGCAAACACGACCAAGTGGTGAATCATCTTATTTATCCAATTCCCGACCCTGATTTGCCATTCTTAGGTGTCCACCTAACTCGCATGATTGATGGCAGTGTGACCGTTGGTCCAAATGCGGTGCAAGGCTGGAAACGAGAAGGGTACGACAAGGTTAACTTTAGCCTGCAAGATACCATGCAGATGCTCAGCTTCTCCGGTTTCTGGAAGGTGACACAAAAGCATCTAAAAACCGGATTGGATGAGTTTAAGAACTCGTGGTGGAAGCCGGGCTATCTTAAGTTGGTCAAAAAATACTGCCCAAGCATCAAGGTGGAAGATCTCAAACCATATCCTGCGGGTATTCGTGCGCAAGCGGTGTTATCTGATGGCACTTTGGTTCATGACTTCTTGTTTGCCGAGAGCGCAAGAAGCTTGCATGTTTGCAACGCACCCTCTCCCGCAGCGACATCTGCAATGCCGATTGGGGAATACATTTGCGATAAAGTGAATGAGAAGATAAAGGCGAAAACTGTATAAAACAAAGGCGACGTAACTGTCGCCTTTGTTTTATTTGAATCTGGGGATTAGGAGTCGCCATCTTTAGGGCAAAGTTCACCTTTCTTGGCGTGTCTTTCGATCATGTAATCGCCACGATCGCTGTGTAAAACAATCGCATTCCAGACTTGGCCATCTTGCAACTCGAACTCAAATGCATAATGGGTGCCTCCGACCATTTTCGTTCTCACTTCATGAATCGCTTTCAATTTATCATCGGCATTCATTTGATAAAGCACCATGTTAAGTGAGCGTCTGGCGTCAGGAGTTGCTTCAGCAACTTGCCAATGGCCCTGCTCTTCTGTTGCGGAGCAAATAGACCGCATTTTACTTTTCATGGTGGATGACATCTGCTTGTCTACGGCCAATGCATTTGGTGAAAACAGTAGACCTGTCAAAGGAATCAAAGTTGCCAGAATCTGCTTTAAGGTCATAAATACACTCCGTTGTTTTACTCTTGCTTGAGTATAGACCTCAATGACTTCAGATGTGGTGCAGTAGACTCTGGGCCTACAATATCGCAGTTCGTATCAACGAACTGATGATAAACAAGGCGACCACGCTTGCCAGCCAAATGCCAATGAACCACAAAATGGGTTTTAGTTTCATCAGTGATATCCTTCTCCACGTTTCATCTTGCCGCGGAAAATCCAGTACGAATAAGCCGTGTAGGCTATGATCAGAGGAAGTAATACCACCGCACCGGCAAGTAAAAATGCCAAACTTTTGTCTGGCGCGGCGACGTCTTGATAAGTGAGTGCGAATGGGACCAAGTAAGGGAATGTACTGACACCGAAACCCATCGCGGACACAAGAAACAGGCCGATCGCAAGAACGTAGGCTCGGACGGCTTTGTGGTCGAGTAAGGCTTTGAATAGCTGCCAAATGAGTGCCGCTGCAATAATTGGTAATATGAAAAACAGTAGCGAGTTTGGTAATGAGAACCAACGTTCAAAGACGATATTTTGGCTCAATGGCAGCCACAAACTGGCGATGAATATACAGGCTACCATCGCTAGTCCCCATCGTCGCGCGACCACGTAGTAACGCCCCATCAGCTCTTCTGGAAGCTTGATTAATAACCAGCATGAACCGAGCAGAATATAAGCACAAACAAGCGCCAGGCCACAAAATACGCTAAATGGTGAAAGCCAATCAAACCATCCACCTGCGTATGCTCGTTCACTAACCTCTATACCTTGGAGCAGGGTTCCGAGCATAATGCCTTGCATCAATGCCGCGGTGAGTGAACCAATGAAAAAAGCGCTATCCCATAAAAACTTTCCGCGTTGTGTTCGGAAGCGATACTCAAAAGAAACCCCGCGCAGAATTAACCCGAGCAGCATTAAAATCAGAGGAGCATAGAGTGCTGGCATAATGACCGCGTAGGCGAGGGGGAACACGGCAAAAAGCCCACCACCGCCAAGAACTAGCCAAGTTTCATTACCATCCCAAACAGGAGCGATGCTGTTCATCATCATGTCGCGCTCTTCATCGTCATTAGCGCTGAGGAATAGGATACCAATACCGAGATCAAAGCCATCTAACACGACATAAATCAGAACGGCGAGCCCGATCAAAGCGTACCAAATTAATGCGTAATCCATGAGCTAGCCTCCTAGGTTAGATGGTTAGAGTGTGCGATGGCATCGGTTTTCGTGCCATCAGGAAGTCGGCTATCTAGACCTTCTTCATATCGAGTTGGAGATTTGCGCATCAAACGCAGGAGATAGAAGAAGCCTGCTCCAAAAACCACAAAGTAAACCACGATGAACGCCGTCAGGGAGACGCTCACCGCGGCGGTATCAATAGGCGATGCCGAATTGGCTGTGGTTAAAAGACCGTATACGGTGTAAGGCTGGCGACCGACTTCGGTGGTTATCCAGCCTGCTAAAACTGCAATGAACCCCGCTGGGGCAAACAGGACACAAATACGTTGAAGTGCCCTTGAATCAAAAAGTTTGCGACGTTTTCTTAGCCATAGGCTCCACAAACCAATAACAAGCATGCCAAAACCAAGCGCGACCATTACTCGGAAAGACCAGAAAACGATAGAGACAGGAGGGTGTTCCTCCTCTGGAAAAGCATCTAATCCCTTCACTTCACCGTTGAGGTCATGAGTTAAAATCAAACTACCGAGTTTGGGGATTTCCAGTGCGTATTCCATACGTTTTTCTTCATCGTTAGGGATACCGAAGAGGATCAATGGCGCGCCTTGGTGAGACTCATAGTGACCTTCCATCGCGGCGACTTTGGCGGGTTGATGTTCAAGGGTGTTTAATCCATGCATGTCTCCAGCAACGATTTGAATTGGTGTCACGATGGCTGCCATCCACATTGCCATCGAGAACATAATTCTGGCTAGTGGATTATGGTTTGCCTTTAATAAGTGATAAGCGGCAACGCCCGCTACAACAAAGGCGGTAGTGAGGTAAGCCGCGAGCAACATATGGACGAGCCGATAAGGGAAGGAAGGGTTGAAGACAATCGCCCACCAGTCTTCTGGGATAAACTGTCCGGCTTCGTTGATACTATAGCCCGCTGGTGTTTGCATCCAACTATTAACCGAAAGTATCCAAAACGCAGACAAAAACGTCCCGAATGCAACAATACAAGTTGCGGCGAAGTGAAGCTTCTTACCTACCTTATCCATACCGAAAAGCATCACGCCTAAAAAGCCCGCTTCGAGGAAAAACGCAGTAAAAACTTCATAACCCATTAGCGGGCCTAGGATTGGGCCTGTTTTGTCGGCAAACACGCTCCAGTTGGTCCCGAATTGATAGCTCAACACGATGCCACTTACCACACCCATACCAAAGCTGATGGCAAAGATTTTGAGCCAGTATTTATAGATCTGCATGTACTGTTTGTTGCCCGTTTTTAAGTACAAGCCTTCTAACACGGCGAGGTAACTTGCCAAACCAATCGTAAACGCTGGAAAAATGATGTGGAAAGAGACAGTAAAGGCAAATTGGAATCTGGCTAAATCGATGGCGAGTGTGTCCATGGGCATTCCCTTTTTTAGTTTCGAATTAACAGTTCGCCGAATTGGAAGAGATGAGGGAAGAGCGACGAACAAAATGGAATACGAAGAAGGAAGGCTAAGAGATTAAAAAACGATCGCTTTTTACGGCAGTGCGTACCATCTTTTAGAAAAAGGAGGAGTTGTTATGAGCCTTAAACACTACTTTGAGAAAGCGACACCTAAGTTTGGCCCTGGTGGGAAGTATCACAAGTTCTATCCATTGTTCGAAGCTGTCGAAACCATTTTTTACACGCCTGGTAAGGTTAACCAGGGCATGACTCACGTTCGAGATAGCATCGATTTAAAACGTATTATGATCATGGTGTGGCTGGCGGTCTTCCCTGCCATGTTCTGGGGTATGTACAACATAGGTCAGCAGTCCAGCGATGCTTTGTTGTATGGAATGGATCAAGCCTCAGCTCAGCAAGCGCTGGCTTCTTCGTGGCAACTGAGTTGGGTATGGGGCTCGTTAGATGCGGTTTCACAAGCGGGGTGGGCAAGTAAAATGTGGCTTGGTGCTACTTACTTTCTCCCGGTTTATGCGACGGTGTTTATCGTTGGTGGTTTCTGGGAAGTTCTGTTTGCTATTGTGCGAAAGCATGAGGTAAATGAAGGTTTTTTTGTCAGCTCTATACTCTTTGCGTTGATCCTTCCTCCGACAATTCCACTGTGGCAAGCGGCTTTGGGTATCACTTTCGGTATTGTTGTGGCGAAGGAGATTTTCGGTGGTACAGGGCGAAACTTCCTAAACCCAGCTCTGGCAGGGCGCGCGTTCTTATACTTTGCTTATCCTGCCAACATGTCCGGTGGTGCCGTGTGGGTCGCGGCTGATGGTTACTCTGGCGCTACTCCACTTAGCCAATGGTATGAAGGTGGGCAAAGTGCCTTGATAAATAATATGACGGGACAACCAATTTCATGGGGAGATGCTTTTGTTGGTAATTTGCCAGGCTCGATGGGTGAAGTCTCCACGTTGTTGATTACACTAACAGGCTTGGTTCTTATCTTTATGAAGATTGCGTCGTGGCGAATCGTTGCAGGCGTGTTGGTTGGTTTAGTGGCGGCTTCATTACTATTGAATGCGATCGGTTCGGACTCTAACCCAATGTTCTCCATGCCGTTTTACTGGCACTTCGTGATTGGTGGGGTCGCGTTTGGTACCTTCTTTATGGCGACAGATCCCGTCTCGGCGGCTTTTACCAATGGCGGTAAATGGGCATACGGACTATTAATCGGTGTGATGACGATTTTTATCCGAGTGCTGAACCCAGCGTATCCAGAAGGCATCATGTTAGCGATTCTATTTGCTAACTTATTCGCGCCACTTTTCGATTATTTAGTCAAAGAAAGTAATATCAAACGCAGAATGAAAAGGGCGAGACCTTCTTAAAATGAGGGTGACCTCACTGAAAGTTGATTGAAAACTGCACTATATTGAAAAGGTCAGAAACATGGGGTTTCTGGCTTTTTATTTTTATCAGGAGGACGAAGACGATGAGAATAAAGGATATTCTCGATAGCCGTTTGGTGCTGTCGTTCTGGTACAACCTAGACTACTGCTTGTCTCTTCTTAGTAAAATCTCTTCTCGTTGATTTCCTCAATGCAACCGCATTGAAAAGCATTCTATCTATTTGTTTTTTAGTCTTACGTGATACCGCGTAGGGCAATGCGTATAAGGAAATTAACAATGAAACGTATTCCAGAACCTTTCCGTATCAAAATGGTTGAGCCAATCAAAATGACGACTTTGGCAGACCGTGAAGTCGCGTTAAAAGAAGCGGGCTATAATCCATTTCTTCTTCGTAGTGATGATGTTTATATCGATTTGCTGACTGACTCTGGCACTGGTGCCATGAGTGATAATCAGTGGGCTGGCATCATGATGGGGGATGAATCCTATGCGGGGAGTCGAAATTACTACAACCTGTGTGATGCAGTGGAGCACTTCTTCGGTTATAAGCTCACCGTGCCTGCGCACCAAGGGCGTGGTGCCGAGCAAATTTTGTTCCCAGCTTTGATTGAGCGTATGCGTCAGGTGCGTGGTGGCGAAACGCCAGTATTTATCTCGAACTACCATTTTGATACCACAGCGGGTCACATTGAACTCAATGGCGGTAAAGCGATTAACGTGGTAACGGAAGAAGCATTCGACACCACTACGCCTTATGATTGGAAGGGCAATTTTGATATCGATAAGCTGGTGGCAACAATTGAAGCGCACGGTTCGCATAACATTTGTGCAATTATCACCACGATTACTTGTAATAGCTCCGGCGGTCAGCCTGTATCGATGGAAAACATGCGCAGCGTGTACGAGATTGCAACCAAGTACGATATTCCAGTGGTGATTGACTCGGCTCGTTACTGTGAGAACGCCTACTTTATCAAGCAGCGTGAAGCGGGTTACGAGAATAAATCGATTCTGGAAATCATTCGCGAGATGTATCAATACGGCGATATGTTGACGATGTCGGCTAAGAAAGACCCGATGGTAAACATTGGTGGCATGTGTTGTATTCGTGACCATAAGGAGTTGTTCCAGGCGGTGCAGACGCGCTGCGTACCTATGGAAGGATTTGTAACATACGGCGGTATGGCTGGGCGTGATATGGAAGCGCTCGCTCGCGGTTTGTATGAAGCGGCAGATGAAGATTTTCTTCACTACCGAATTAGCCAAGTTCAATACTTAGGTGAGCGCTTACGTGAAGGCGGTATTCCAATTCAATACCCAACGGGTGGTCACGCAGTGTTTGTGGATGCCGCTAAGATTTTGCCACATATTCCAACGGATCAGTTCCCTGCGCAGGTATTGTGTAATGCCTTGTACTTGGAGGCGGGTATTCGAGCAGTAGAGATAGGATCACTACTGCTTGGTCGTGACCCTGATACGGGTAAACAAAAAGCGTCAGAGTTAGAATTAATGCGTTTGACCATTCCACGTCGTGTCTACACAAACGATCATATGGATTACATTGCGGATGCGATTATCGAGCTGAAAAATCGTGCACATGAGTTAAAAGGGCTCACTTTTGAGTATGAACCACCAGTGCTGCGCCACTTTACTGCTCGGTTTAAAGAAATCGATTAATTAAGGTTTGAATATAGAAAAGCAAAAGGCCGCGAGTTTCGCGGCCTTTTTCGATTTGTTTCTTAGCGTTACAGTTACGCCAACTCTAATGTAATGCGAACGAACTGATCGTCCTGGTACTGCACTTCATAATTGAATGTACCACTGGCGTAAATGCTGCCAAGGAAAAGTGAGCGTTGACTCATTGGTCCACGGAACAGCATCGAAATAGGAGCGATTAGGGCGTTATTATCATCGAAGTGCTGATTTAAGTTCTCAGAAAGCACACACAGCAAACAGCCGTGTTGGTCGTGAGATAAGTCGACGTCTTCCGGTCGAGATAATAATACGGTAGTCCCCAACTTCTTCTCAATCTCGTTAATCAACAGCAAGTAGCTATCTAGATCAGGTTGAGGGTTACTTGGTTTATCTGCACCCACGCAACGTTCGAGTAACGCTTCCAGATTTCCGTTCTCACCTTTTGCCTGTTGAGTCAAAGACTTTAACGGCTTTTTAATCAGCTTATAGCGATTACTCTTCAGTTTTGGCTTCAGCCATTTCTGCAGTAAGTCGTTACGCTCTTTAAGGGAGAGACCATCTGAGGACGCGTGAATTTTAAAGTGCAGGTGCAATAAAGCGTGAACCGCAAGCTCACTCAGAAGTTGGTTAGCATCTGTAGACTGTCTTGCCTGCTTAGAACTTTGCATTACACTCGAACAAAATTAGGGAAGAAGGATAATGGTGCCGAGAGAGGGACTCGAACCCTCACACCAAAGGCACTAGCACCTCATGCTAGCGTGTCTACCAATTTCACCATCTCGGCATCATGATGCTCTGAATACTCAGAGGCCTCGAAAAGAAGCACCGCGAATTGTATAACCAAAATCCACCTGTTGGCGAGAGCAAAATGACGAATTTTGGATCTTTCGAGTTTGATTGCGTATTTATTGGTCACTTTTGCGTTTTTTACCATCAAAGTCTGTCCTTATGCCCTTACTTTTATTAACAGTATGACGACAAAAGAACGTTTTTGCCTAAATTTTGAACGCTTGAACGTTTGCGTAAATAAATGTGATGAATATCTCTTTTTGTTGGCTATACTTGCGTCCCGTTTAAGCGGGAATTAGGGTTTAGTTGTTCAGGACCCTTACCCATACAAGCCGTCACATGGAGCAGGCCAAGCAATATGCTCGCCAGCAGTGAATGACCCCACGGACCGGACCAGCTACGTTCAATTGCTTGTATAAGGTAAAAATAAGATGTCGAACTATTCGTTCTGTCTACATTCTGGATCTGAAGGCGAGTTATCACTCGCTGCGTTGTCCCTTTCTTCTGCCAATTCCTTTGGCTCTTTTTTCTTTTTCAACGTTCAGTAGGTCCAGCTCATGAGTGTTCTATTTAGTCTATTTGGTATTGTTGCACTGCTAGGTTGTGCTTTCCTACTTTCTGAGGGCCGTTCTTCCATTAATTGGAAAACCGTATCTCGCGCCTTGATGCTACAAATGGGATTTGCTGCCTTAGTGCTTTATTTCCCGTTAGGTCAGGCGGCGCTGGCGAGTTTAAGTAATGGTGTCGCGGGGCTACTCAGCTTTGCTGATGAGGGGATTAAATTCCTCTTTGGTGACCTCGCTTCTTCTGGCTTTATCTTCGCTATTCGTGTCCTTCCTATCATCATCTTCTTCAGTGCTCTTATCTCCGCCCTTTACTACTTGGGCATTATGCAAAAAGTGATTCAATTTATTGGCGGTGCTATCCAGAAGTTCTTGGGCACCAGCAAAGCAGAGTCTCTGGTTGCAACAGGTAACATTTTCTTATCTCAAGGCGAGTCCCCACTTCTTATTCGTCCATTTCTTTCGAACATGACTCGCTCTGAACTGTTTGCTGTGATGGCTGGTGGTATGGCTTCAGTGGCGGGCAGTGTGCTTGGTGGTTATGCCGGTTTAGGTGTTGACCTAAAATACTTGATTGCGGCAAGCTTTATGGCAGCTCCAGGTAGTTTGATGATGGCAAAAATCATTGTTCCTGAACGCCAAACGCCAAGCGATTACAACGATATTGAGCTAGATAAATCAGAAGAAAGCAACGTTATTGATGCGCTGGCAAGCGGTGCTATGGGCGGTATGAAAGTGGCCGTTGCTGTTGGTACCATGCTTATCGCTTTTGTTAGTGTTATCGCGATGGTGAACACGGGACTAGAAAACTTAGGTGACATACTTGGTTTCTCTGGTGTGACGCTACAAGCGATTTTTGGTTACTTGTTTGCACCTCTAGCGTGGTTGATTGGTGTGCCAAGCCACGAAATCCTTGCTGCGGGTTCATACATTGGTCAGAAAGTGGTGATGAACGAATTTGTCGCGTTTATCGATTTTGTACAGCACAAAGCGACGCTGTCTGAGCATACTCAAGTCATCATCACTTTTGCGTTGTGTGGCTTTGCAAACATTGGCTCAATTGCGATTCAGCTGGGTTCTATCGGCGTGATGGCACCTGAGCGCCGCAAAGATGTAGCAAGTTTAGGCCTAAAAGCGGTTGCTGCTGGCACACTCGCTAACCTGATGAGTGCGTGTTTAGCGGGCATTTTCATCTCGCTCTAATTTAGATTGAAGATGCACACTAAAAACCCGCCTAAATGGCGGGTTTTATTATTTCTAAGGCTTAGGTATTAAGCCGTAGGGTATTGATTTAAAAGCGTCAGGGTGCTCTTGATAAGTTGGCGCTTTATGTACCCCTTTCCAATCGAGCAGCATGATGGCTAGGACATTACGGTGCTCGCCGTACTTGAGATCAAAACTCCCATCGACCGATGGAATCATCCCTTTTTCAGCGTTGATTGCGTGACGAATGGCTTGGCGGGTTTTCTCGACGACCGGATCGTGATCCAAGCCTGCTAATAAAAACGAAATGCCGACTTCTGCAATCACGTCTTCTTTGGCTCTTAGCAGGATTGTGTCGATGTTGTTGCGAAAGTAATCATAAATCCATTGGTGTTTCTTTTCGCTTACTCGCTCCTGATAATACTGTGAATCGGCAAAGATGATGTGCGTCATACCATAGAGCTTGTTCCAATACTGCTGAGCTGACAGCATCTTATCTTTATCGTCGGGGTAGGTATTGCGAAAGGTTTGAGTAAATTCCTCGACCACATCTTGCTCGCCTAGCTGGCGAAGCCAGTAGACTTGGTTTGCGAGCTGAGCTGCCCACGCCTCTATCATTTCTTTGTCCGTAACGTAACGCGAGAAATCGTAGCGCCTCAGGATCTTTCTTAGCGTCTTGTCTTGCTTATGTTTCAGACCATATTCGTTTGCTCTTGCCATTGCGCCAAGCAAATCCACGCCAAGATAAAGATATTCAGGATGGTGTTTAGTGACGGTATAGCGTCGTTGCCCTCGCTCACTTTCTTTCTCTTGATACGCGGTCAATCTTTGTGATGAATAAAGAATAATGTCTTCAGGTTCAACGACTTCATTAGCAAATCGGTTTAATCGGCTAGCTACTTGTGCCATGTCGGTCCAAACGGCAGCGAGATATTTCTCATCTAACGTCTGACGGTACATGCGTAAGCCAAAGTGCCCCTCTTTAAACGCAGGTAAAGTGAACAGTTCCTGCTCGTAGGTACTACGAATCAACTGTGCTGATTGAGCATTATCTAGGAGCGGTATCTCTTCTTGTGATGCCTGAACAGCAAAGGTAAGTGAGCAAGAGAGTAAGACCGCTAAGCTAAGAGGTTTGATACGCATAAATCCATTCCCTATGAAGTCCTGAATCTAAACCTACCATCAATATTAATTAAGAATGTAAAAGCTGAGTCAATAGTTAAAAATCTGTCGAAAAGTCAGATTGATACGTTCACCTTTGGTTTTCGCGGTTTTTGGTACACAGTGTTTCCAGTGATGTTGGAGCTCGCCAGCCATAACCAGTAAGGAGCCGTGAGAAAGCTCATATTCAATCTCAGTTTTACAATGTAAATTTCTGAGCAAAAATCGACGTGTTTCACCTAAATTCAAAGAGGCGATAACCGGGTTTCTACCTAGCTCTGGTTCATTGTCTTGGTGCCAGCCCATCGAATCTTGGCCGTGTCGGTATAGGTTGGCAAGTACAGAGTTGAAGGCTACATCCGCAATCGTCTCACAGCGCACTTTGAGCTGAATTAACTCAGGAGTCCAAGGGTGAGGCTGCATGGTTAAGCCTGAGTAAGTATATGCTGCATCACCGTGCCACGCTTGTAAACGAGGTTGAAGTACTGACTTGCCGAACATGGTAATGCGCTCTTGATGCCATGGCAGTATTTCCAGAAGTTGGTCAAAGTAGTGATCCGCTTCTAGATGGCTAAGAAAGTAAGGATCGTAATAGAGTTTACCCCTTTCTACTTCTTGCCACTGAGTACCGCCAAATAAATCGCCTTGTTGATGCATCATCTCATACCTAAAACATAAAAAATTTTAATCACTGTTACCTTTCCGATTGGGATTGGTTATTCTTGTGATAATAAGAATTTTAACAATAAATAAAAATCTCGTAACGATATACGAGTTGTGGGGAGAAAATGCGTTATTTACCCAGAAAGCGATGCTATTTTGCATTGTTCTTCCTCAGTTTTTTCGCTTTATGCGTTGGGGTTATTGAGCTGTTGCATCGAAATCAGCAAGAGCTTCACCAAGAGCGAGTTCAAGTTGAGGCCAAAGAACAACTTTCCATCCTCCGTTCCAATTTGGAAGCGGTACTTATGGCGGATATCTATAAAGCCAGTACCTTGGCGACACTCATTACTTTACTGCCTAAAAACCAAGAAGACGAATTGAACATTGCGGCTCACCGCATCCTGAGCAAAAGCAAACATATTACGATCATTGGCATTGCGAAGAATGATGTTATCAGTCATATATTTCCACGCCAAGGTAATGAGCGTTTAATCGGCCTCGATTACCGAACGGTGCCACAGCAGTGGGTACAGGTGCAAAAAGCTAAGGATATACAAGAAATATTTATAGCAGGGCCTGTCAACTTGATTCAAGGCGGCAAAGGCTTGATCGTGCGGGTTCCGGTTTTTCTTGATCCACCGTTGAACCAGGATTATTGGGGTGTGATCAGTGCGGTGATTAATTTTGATGCTCTGATGCGAGAAACTGGCGTGATCGATTTCTCTTATCGCTACCCTTTGATGATTCGTGGTTACGACAGTGGCGGTGCTTTTGGTGACGTTTTCTTTGGCGCACTGAGTGAAACCAAAAAGCCATACGCGAAAGAAATGGTTCATTTTCCTTATGGTGGGTGGAGTATGGTGGTTTTCTCCGGAGACAAACTCGACCATAAAATTCCTTGGCATCAGCTTTATTTAGCAAGGCTTATCGGTTATCCCATTGTTTTTGCACTGAGCCTCGCGCTTATTGCGATTTATCGCTTATACACCATTGCGGATGATAGAGCACTGCATGATGAACTGACGCACTTACCAAACCGTCGCTATTTTATGAAGTTTTACAAGCAGCAGTTTGAAATAGCGAAACGTTACAAAAAGCGTTACAGCTTCGCCTTAATCAATATAGATCTGGATAGGTTTAAACATATTAACGATACCTATGGTCATGACGCAGGCGACAAGGTCTTAGTCGCTACGGCTGAAAGAGTGAGAAGTTCTCTGCGTAAATCAGATATAGTGGCCCGAATGGGAGGTGATGAGTTTTTAGTTGTCGTTCATAATCCTGGGACGGAAGAAAATGTTCAGTCTCTGCTACAAAAGCTCAGGTTAGCTTTATGTTCGACGCCCGTGATTTACGATGAAGCGCTCATTTACCTGAGAACCAGCATTGGGTACGCGATATTTGATCCGGACATGTCATCTCCAGAGCAAATGATGAAAATAGCCGATGAGAGAATGTATCAACAAAAACATGGCGGATGAACCTGAGCCCAGTTTCAATCAGGGCTTTGGAGCAGTGGTAAGGTTAAGAATCCGAAATCTCACCATCATTTGGGTATAAGAATATATGACTTTACATGTTAATAGACTCTTTGCTGAGAGAGTCATTATTAGCAGTGCATGAAGTGGCATATTTGCATGTTGTTGCATTTTGCAAATGCAGTTTGCGAAATTTATGGTCAATAAAGCAACGATATGCATCTGGATCTATTAAAAAACGGCCTTTTTAAAGTTGGCACGCATCGTGCTTTATCTAGAGTGACCCTTATTAAGCCGAGGGTCACCTAGCCAACTGACGTTGTTAGTGAATACACATTGTTCACAAGTATATACCGCCAATCACGATTATTGTGATTGGCGTTTTTTCTTTCTAGAGACCAATAATATTCACGTCGTCACCTGTCTCATCGGCTTCTCCGCACTTACTGTAACAACTAGGCTGCCTTGGGCAAACGGCCCCTCTTGAGCAGATTAGCCTAGCTTGGGTTTGAATACCTCGTTCTATCCAATTGATGTTTAATATCTTAGCGATGGTTGTTAAGTCTTTTTTGATGTGGGGAGGAATGACACTACTTCCGCCGGAAGCGACACAAAGTGACTTCAGCTCTTCCGCAATAGAAACCGCATCACCACCTTGTGCAGAAATCGCAGGGTTTAAATCTATCCCCGCGCACAACACTCGGTTGTTCCCCGCAGGGTCAAATACGTTGACTGATTCACAACAGTAAATACGTGGCTCGTCGCCCACATTCAAAATCGAAATTTGCGCTGAACTGGTATCCAAAGGTTGGGCTAGACGTCTAAATACGGCCCAGTGTTGGCAAGGATCGTTCACTTTGCGCATATTGCCCCAAGGAAGCGGGATGCCATTTCCACGATATACCGCTTTCAACTTGCCCGGACCATAGGCATCAAAGTAGTGCCAATGAGGGTACGGAGAAACCACGGTCATACGACGCATCGCAACGGAAGGAGAAACGCCGGCCTTTTTGTGAACATCAATTTCGTAACCGGAACGGTCAAGCAACTGACGAAATGGTACTTTGGGGCAAAGCAGGGCACCAGCAAAAAAGCTGGACTCAAAATCGCGCCAAGCTTGTAGGATATCTTGCGAGTTGAGCTCAGAGTTGGAAACTGGGCTGTCCATTTGCTCCCAGTTGTTTTGATGCCCAATAGATAAAACGTTATTCATTGCATCACTGCTATGGAGCACGCGATGGCCGATGTATACCGCCAAGTCATATTTCAATCGGGTTGGGTAGTCACGCATTCGTTTATTGAGATAAATGGTGCCAGGTGGCTCCATGAAAGACGTAATCAACTGTTTGGCGCTGACGCCCAGTTCATCAATCACATCCTGTGGTGCTCGGTCTACCCAGCGAATATCCAATCCCATGCTTTTCGCAATATCTATCAGATCTTCTACCGATAGATTCAGGCGTTTCAAGCCGACCTCTTCGGCTGCGCGTTCTAAATCAGGAAAATGGTTTTGATGGTTCTCTTGGTGCGCACGGATCAGCAAGTGGGCGAATTGACGTCCAGTAATACCCGTTTGAGACAACATCTCTGGAATCGCGATTTGGAGAATATCATTGGAGAACAAAAAGCTCGGCTCCAATGCCATACCGTTGATACCGCCACGATTCCCTTTGTTGGGGGTAATGGCCTCTAATTCCGGTTCATCATCTAAAAACCACGCAGGATCTTTTTGAAAAACTTCCGCGATTACTTCGAGCATATCAATACTCGGAACGCGTTTTCCACGCTCTATCATCGAAAGGTAAGATACCGACGGTGCGTACTCAGGATTGATCCTTACACAGCGTGCAGATAAATCCTCCATAGTTAAATGGTTGTTTTTCCTTAGGTTGCGAATTTTCGTACCTAGAAAATGGGACTGACGAATAAGGCTTTTTGACACAGACATTTTGTAAAATTCACATTGTAAAATTTTTGTTGTGAAATTGTAGTCAATATTTCGCTAGTCTACATAATAAGCAGGCAAGGAAATTAACCATCAACTTCACAGAATTGCCTGAAACTTAAACGAAGGAATTAAGTTTTTACTCTAGGACGAGTTTTTTTAAGTGCGAGGATATGACGATGAATATGCTGAACTTCGATAAAAAAGAGATGCAACAACAACAACGCCCATTTATCGCTGAAGCTGTATTTGCCGTCGAAGCGGTAAGTGCTGAGCAGCAGAGCGAGAAGCAAGTAAAAGCGAAGCAACTACTAGACCGCATGTTCCCATTGGAGAACGGGTCGCACCAAGATGTATCAAGTTACGTAATTGATTACCGCCATGTATTGGCTTACTTCAAAGACGGCACACACAGCGGCCTGAAAAGCCCAAAACACTTTGTGGCGTATACGGGTGAGAAAGAAGATCCAAAATCGATCTTGTTTAAAGACGATTCAGGTAACCACGTAGAAGTGCTATTTGGCTGTCATAAAGGCACCGGTTGTGTGGAGTTGATGGATATTGATGACATTCAACTGGAAACACGCACTACGTTTCACCCTGAACTAACGGGTAATGCGCCGACGGCGATGCGCCACTGGATCAGCTTAATCAAAGGCGACAAAAAAGGTAAGCCGATGGCATGCAGTGAAGATAAAGAATACACTGCGAAAAACGGTGACGACTATATTCTAAGCTACTGCTACAGTGTCGATTAAGATGTGAAGCGCCAGATAAATAGACCCCGCACTCAATAGTGCGGGTTTTTTATTCTATTTCGAAAAAGTCGGTCCTATTAACCAAGCTTACATAACAAATTGATTTAAATGGGCATCACGCGGTTACGACCGAGTTGTTTTGCCTCATAAAGTTGCTTATCGGCTTTATTGACCAGAGCTTCAGGTGTATCACCCACCTCATATTCTGCTACCCCAAAAGAAGCAGTAATGCTGTGAACTTGTGTACCAGAACGCTTATCTCTGATGCGCAGTTTTTCTATCATGCGGCGTAGTGTGTCTGCATATTGGCGAGCAATTCGCAGAGATTTATTGGGCACAATTAAAGCGAACTCTTCACCACCAAAACGATACGCGCATATTCCATCTCGACAGCTTTGTTGTAGTCGACGGGCAATGGCTTTTAGTACCGTATCGCCGAAAAGGTGGCCATAATTGTCGTTAAATGACTTGAAATGGTCGATATCAAGCATGATCAAGGTCATTGCTTGATTTGATGCGATAAGCGAAGACAGATCTTTATCAAAAGCTCGACGGTTGTAAAGGTTGGATAGACCATCAAACAATGCGTCTTGCTGTACTTCAGCCAGCTGATTTTTGAGGCGAGAAATTTCTTCACTCGCATTAGTTAATTGGCTATTCAAAAACTTTGTCGAGTGACGAATTTCGTGTGACTCTGCGACAAGTTGACGAATCACCACCATCACTTCTTCAATACTTAAGCTGTTGTCTTCAACTTTTTCTAGCTTATTAAAACTTTTGTCTACCATTTCAGAAAAGGAAGAAGTATCTGAAAGTGTATCGCTCATCGAGCTGGACACTTCATGCAGCAGAACTTCTACATTGGTTCTAAGATCTTCAAGGCTAGTTTCTGCTTTACTGGCAACATAGTTGTTATAAAGCTGTTTATTGGTTGCAGGCGGGCAGATACCGTAGTTTTCTAACACCGTATCCAACTCAAAGTTGAGTTCAGGAATGGTCTTGTCAACGTACGTATACCAAAGCGCATAGTTGGCTGGCGTGGCAGCAACATGATTTTTGATCATTAGTGGGACCGCTTTTTTCAAATTAGCGGTCGATTTTTTAAACTCGTCGGTCATTTCTGCGATGGTACTAGCAAAATGGAATTGGACTTAGACTAACGGATATTAACCAATATCGCTTTAATTTTTATCATTTTTGCATGGTTTATATAAAAAATGAGTGATTAAGACCGTTATCAATATCGCCAAATTTTAATTTTATAAAATCTTAGTATGAAACATGTGCAAACGATGTTTTGGTGTTAAGGGCTCTAAGATGACCAGCCAATCGGTTTAGTGAAATCGTCAGTAACCTAATGATCGTAAAGCTCTATTGCCCGTACAACAACGAGTGGAATAAAAGACTTAGCGCTTAGGCTATTTGCAACAAGAACGCGGGACTCCGAGTTTACAAAAAACGAGTTTACAAAAGAGGGGGCGACTTGGATAAGAAAATAGGACTGTATTGGTTCACTAATGACCTGCGTTTGCATGACAACCCGCTGTTGATAGACGCTTGTGCAGAAATGGATGAGTTAATTTGTTTGCATTGTCGCCCATCGGTGACACCTTACTTGCAGCACTTTGCGCAGGAGACCTCTTTAGGCCGTGCGAAATTGCAGTTTCTCGAGGCATCGCTCAATGAACTTAATCAATCTTTAGTTAAATTGGGGCAACGATTATGGACGGTTGAACTGACACCTTATCAAGCGCTCAAATATGCCATCAGTCATTTCGGTATCACTCATATTTATGCTGATGCGTTTGCTGGTTCGGATGAGCAACAGGCACTAGAGCGTGCAATTAAAGGCACTCCCCATGTGAACATCAAACAGCAAGCGATCCGCACTTTGTTGTGCGAAGAACAGTTACCATTTGAATTAAGGCAACTGCCTGAGACCTTCACGAAATTTAGAAAGCAGGTCGCAGGTTTAGACCTCTCTCAGCCTTACGAGAGCGTTCATGTTTTACCGCCAGCACCTTCAGGTACGAATTTTCCTACCGCCACGACATATTACTTTGACACCAAACCAGCATTTGATGGCGGAGAACTGAGCGGTCTTGAACATTGTCGACGCTATTTTGCTTCAAGTTTAGCGAGTGAATATAAACAGACGCGCAATGGGCTTGATGGGGTGGAGTATTCAACTAAATTTTCACCTTGGTTAGCTCATGGTTGCGTCTCTCCTACAATCATTTATGCCATGCTCAAACAATATGAGCGGAAGAACGGAGCAAATGATTCAACCTATTGGATCTATTTCGAGTTGTTGTGGCGGGAATACTTTTATTGGTACGCGAGAAAGTATCAACAGACGTTGTTTCGATTTGGCGGTATCGCCAACCAGCCACCACTGACCAGTTTTTATGCGCAACGCTTTAAGCAGTGGAAGAAAGGCGAGACACCTTTTCCAATAGTTAACGCATGTATGCATCAGCTTAATAAAACGGGTTATATGTCTAACCGAGGGCGCCAACTGGTCGCGAGCTGTCTGGTTCATGAACTCGGACTCGACTGGCGCTACGGTGCTGCTTATTTTGAAACTCAGTTGATTGATTACGATGTCGGCTCTAATTGGGGCAACTGGCAGTATTTGGCTGGTGTTGGCGCTGACCCACGTGGCTCACGTCAGTTTAATCTAGAAAAGCAGACACAAACTTATGATCCAGATTTCTCATTTATCGACAAATGGCAGGGGAGATGCGTTGGCGTACATCTTGATAGTGTCGATATGGTGGATTGGCCGATTGCGCCAAAAAAAGAGAGCGGGAGATAACCAATGCATTACGAGACGGTTCGGCTCATTCTTGGTGACCAACTTAATAGCGAGCATTCGTGGTTTCAACGTGTAGACGACTCGGTGCTTTACCTTGTCGCTGAGTTGAAACAAGAAAATACTTACGTTACGCATCACATTCAAAAGGTGTGTGCTTTTTTCTCTGCGATGGCGAATTTTGCCAACGAGCTGCAGGAAGAAGGGCATCAAGTTTTGCACCTTACGTTGGATGACACACAATCTTTCGAGGATCTTGCGCAAGTCTTACAACACTACGTGAGTGAAGTTGGTGCAAGTAAGTTTGAATATCAACGCCCCGACGAATACCGTTTACTAGAGCAGTTAGCCAAACTAAAGCTTGATGGGGTCGTGATGCGCAGCGTCGATTCGGAACACTTTTTGTTACCGTTTGAGGAAATAGAATCGCAGTTTCCTCAAGGTAAACACATCATGATGGAGCACTTTTACCGCCGGATGCGTAAGCGCTTCGACATCTTGATGCAAGACGGTAAGCCTATGGGGGGAAAGTGGAACTACGACGCCAATAACCGAAATAAACTTAAAGCAAAAGACATTGAACAGCTGCCAAAGCCATTAATGTTTAGTCATGACGTCAGTGATATTGTCGAGCGCTTAGGTCGGCACAACATTCAAACCATAGGTAAATTAAATGGTGATTTACTCTGGCCAGTAAGTCGCTCTCAAAGCTTGTCTTTACTCGCGCATTTTTGTCAGGTCTGTTTGCCACTGTTTGGTCGTTTTCAAGACGCCATGACAGGTCAGCACGAGGCTAAATGGAGCTTGTATCATAGCCGGATTTCGTTCTCGCTGAACAGTAAGCTGCTGAATCCGCGAGAGGTGATTGACGCTTCACTTAAGGCATTTCATGCCAATGCCGACATCGATATTTCTCAGGTAGAAGGTTTTATTCGTCAGATCTTGGGATGGCGAGAGTACATCAGAGGCGTTTATTGGGCGAACATGCCTCATTACCCGAAAAAGAATGAACTGGAAGCGAGTAGAAAGCTGCCAGACTTCTTCTGGAACGGCGAAACCAAAATGGCCTGTATGCGCAACGCGATTGGCCAGTCTCTTGATTACGCTTACGCGCACCACATTCAGCGCTTGATGGTAACCGGTAACTTTTGTTTATTAACCGAGATCGACCCAGATCAAGTGGATGAATGGTATCTCGGTATCTATGTTGATGCGATTGAATGGGTAGAAATGCCCAATACGCGCGGTATGGCACTGTTTGCAGATGGTGGGATTGTTGGCACCAAACCGTATGCGGCGAGTGGCTCTTACATCAACAAAATGAGCGACTACTGTAAGGGTTGCCACTACGACAATAAGGCTAGGAGTGGAGAAGGCTCTTGTCCGTTCAACAGCTTATATTGGCGCTTTATGAACAAACACGACAAACGCTTAGCAACGAATCCACGTGTTGGGATGATTTTCCGATCTTGGGACAATATGGAAGAGCAGCAACGCCAAGCGATATTAGATACCGCAGAGCACTATATGGAAAACTTGGAGAGCTTGTAATGGACATACTGATCGTTGGTGGAAATGGCGGCATTGGATTGGCGATGGTTCAACAAGCGCTAGTTCGCTTTCCCCAAGCTCGTGTGCATGCCACTTATCGTAAGCACCAACCAGATTGGCAACACCCAAATGTAGTTTGGCATCAAGTGGATGTATCGCAGGACGAGCAGGTGAAAGCGTTCAGTGAACAAATTGAACATGTTGATTGGTTGGTGAACTGCGTTGGTATGTTGCATACCCAAGATAAAGGTCCTGAGAAGAATCTTAGCTCGCTCGACGCAGACTTTTTTCAGCAAACCATCATGGTTAATACTTTGCCGAGTTTACTGTTGGCGAAATACTTCACGCCCAAGTTAAAACGCAGTACCAACCCCAAGTTTGCGACCATTTCGGCCAAAGTTGGCAGTATTAGTGATAATCACTTAGGCGGTTGGTACAGCTATCGTGCATCGAAAGCCGCGTTAAATATGTTCCTCAAAACCATGTCGATTGAATGGCGGAGAATGGTCAAACACGGGACTGTACTCGCTCTTCACCCAGGCACAACAGATACGGCTTTGTCGGCACCTTTTCAAGCGAATGTACCTGAAGGAAAGCTGTTTAGGCCAGAGCGTGTCGCGCGAGACTTATGGGGATTGATTGACAAAGCAACCCCGCAGGATAGTGGGGCATTTTGGGCTTATGATGGTGCCTTGTTACCTTGGTGAAGCGCAGCTTGGTCTGGGCAAAGTAACCTTGGAAAATAAGGCTAGCAGTGTGGCATAAAGTTTTTGTGGTTCTAACTTTTGACTGATTTGTTTCTTCGGCAGCGCTCAGAACAGTAAACGACTTCGTCCCAATTTCTTGCCCATTTCTTTCTCCAAGAAAATGGGCGATGGCAAACAGAGCAGATTTTGGTTGGTAATTGTGTTTTAAAACCTTTCATCTGGTCCTCCCCATTCGCCATCGTATGCCCTTGAAGTTGAATGAATACGAACTATTTATCAAAGAGATACAGATACTCTTCATACCCCTGCGTTTTCATTTCACTTACAGGCACAAACTTCATTGCCGCAGAGTTCATGCAGTAGCGTAATCCTGTTGGCTTCGGACCGTCTTTAAACACATGACCAAGGTGAGAATCGCCAAACTTACTGCGAACTTCCGTTCTTGGATAAATCAGCTTGTAATCGGTTTTTTCAACGATGTAACCTGGGTTAATTGGCTTAGTGAAACTTGGCCAACCCGTCCCCGATTTGTATTTATCGGTAGAAGAAAACAACGGCTCACCAGTTACGATATCAACGTAAATCCCCGCTTCTTTGTTGTCCCAATATTCGTTGTCGAACGGACGCTCGGTGCCTTCTTCTTGCGTTACGTAGTATTGCAACTCTGTTAAGTTTGATTTGATCTCGGACTTAGCAGGCTTACTGTACGCTTTCACTTTTGATATCAACTTTTTTTCTTCGATCAACTGACGAAGCGTTTTTGGGGTCTCTTTACGATCATCACCAAATACTTCATCCAAGTATTTATCTCGACCAGACGCATAGCGGTAATACTTATACTTTAAGCTGCTCTTTTTGTAGTAGTCTTGGTGATACTCTTCTGCAGGATAAAACTTCTCAAACTCGATCAGTTCTGTTTTCAACGGTTTTGGATAGATCATCGCCTTGTCGATTTCCATCATAAACTGTTCTGCGATCTGCTTTTGTTCCGCGTTATGATAGAAAATAGCAGGGCGATACTGTGGGCCACGGTCGACAAAAGAGCCTTTATCGTCAGTAGGATCGATATGACGGAAAAAGTAGTCCAACACTTGCTCGTAACTAACCACTTTAGGATCGTACTTAACTTCGATCACTTCTATGTGACCGGATTTACCTGATGAAACTTGGCGATAAGTTGGGTTTTCAACATGACCACCAGAATAGCCTGATACGACATCGACTACGCCAGTCAACTGTTCCAAATCCGATTCTGTACACCAGAAACAGCCGCCAGCCAGTGTGGCGATTTCTGCATTCTCTGAAGCCTTCATCTTATCCATCGTATCGGCGGTGCCTGTTTTACTCAAAAGTAGAAACAAGACAGGAAGTGCGAAAGAGAATCCGACCAATAACTTAGATATATTCTTCATAGCTACCTCAACGTTGTTTTCCGTAGAAAGTGTGACTGAAATAAAAAGTGTTACGTATAGAGAAAGGCAACCGAGCGAAAAAATTACAGCAATGTTGAAAATTCCGTTGCCCTTTTATGCGAGAAAGCTAAAGTATCGACACGAAATACACCGCTTGATAGGGCAACGATGTCTTCAACGAGCGATGCTAAATGAGGTAAATCATGCAAGCAGAAGTTAAATGGGTAGAAGATTTTAAATTCCTTGGGCAATCTCAGTCGGGTCACTCCGTAGTGATGGATGGCAATGGCGGTGCAACGGCACCAAGCCCAATGGAAATGGTACTAATGGCCGCTGGTGGCTGTAGCTCTGTCGATGTTGTCGACGGTTTGAAAACGGCAGGACAAAAGGTCTTGTCTGTTAATGCCAAGCTAACCACAGAGCGTCGTGAAACCGCACCACGTATCTTTACGCAAGTGAATATCCACTTTGAAGTTTCAGGTGACGAGCTTGACCCAGAAGTCGTAGCAAAAGTGGCGGCTGACTCGCTAGAAAAATACTGCTCGGTTTGCTTAATGCTAGGTGAAGGTGTTGAGATGACCCACAGCTGGGAAATCGTGTAAGTCGACAGACTCCACAAAATATAAAAACAGGAAAGAGAAAAGTGCAGGCTTTTCTCTTTTTTTATTCCGCAATTCACGTACCGTGTGATTAATCTGAAAGTAGTAATTGCAGGTTTTAGGAGTCTCCCAGTGACAGAACTCGAAAAAATGATGTCTGGTCAAATCTTTGATGGAATGGACAAAGAAATTGACGCCATTAGAAGTCATGCTCTTCAAGCACTTAGAGCGCTCAATAACAATACCGACGAAAGTCAGCGCGACGAATTACAAAAACAGCTGTTTGGCAAAGCGGGTCTTTGCATTGTTCAAGCACCTTTCCATTGCGAGTTCGGTAAAACCATCGAAATCGGCGAAGAAACCTTTATCAACATGAATGTGGTCATGCTTGATGGCGCTAAAATTACCATCGGGAACCACGTGCTAATCGGTCCAAGCGTGCAATTGTATACGGCTTCTCATTCTGTTGATTACCGAAGTCGCCGACGTTGGGAGACGTTTTGTAAACCTATCACGATTGAAGATGATGTGTGGATTGGTGGTAACTCCGTCATTAACCAAGGTGTAACGATTGGTGCTCGCTCGGTGATTGCGGCGAACTCGGTCGTCAACCATGATGTGCCGCCAGATTGTCTATACGGAGGCACACCTGCTAAGTTGATTCGTCGTCTCAACGAAGAAGAGTAAGAATCGATAGTGATGGTATGATGACTCGCTTTACAGGCATAAGAGAATCATGCCATCAGAAAGGGATAATTCGCCAAGGAGTCTAAGATGTCGAACAAGACAGAAGTCCTCATGTGCCCTAAATGTGGGGTAGAAACGCATCATGTAGTGGTGTTAGTCAGAAAGAAAAGTGGCTTTGAAGGCGATAAAAATCGCAACAAGAAAGAGTTCATTGCTGGCTTTCTCAAAAGCGTAGTATTCGGCGCCTTCCTTGCTTCTATGGATGAATTTGAACGTCACTTGATCTGCGAAAACTGTGGTCATAAAACCATTCAACAGTAATTGATAGTCTTTCTTTCTCTGCATAAGTACATAAGTGCGGTTTGAAGCACTGGTTATTCAAATCGCATTATCCTCTTTTAGTGCTTTTGCTCTTCTCATGTTCCTCTCTCAAAAGTGAGTCACATCAGTACGCATTTTAACCGCTTGGGTACAGGTAACTCACTGCTATGTATAATAAATTTCGGTGGGAAATACGTGTTTCAGCTCGATGTTTAATCTCTGTTCTATCGACACGTTTTGGGTCCGTAAACACTTAAATTTCGTTTGCTTTATGTTGCATGTAGTGCAATTGTGTGAATCCGGTCACGTTATTGTTTAATTCATAAAAAAATATTTAATGAATAGTAATTCACAAATATGCTGACCGTATGTGCTATTTAGTTTTGACTTATCTTTTGAGTATTCACTTAGTGAATGTTTTGTTGATTTTAGATTGACTGAAAGTTTGATTTTCTATTCAAACTTGTCAAGGGTTGAATAGATATATTAGAAAACATGAATTTGATCTTGTTTCTATCTTTTGTTTTAAATGCGAAATTCATTATTAACAACGGATGGTTTTGATGATTTCTCTTATGTGTATCCCACCAATTTTAGAAATTGAAAATTAAACTTTCTCAATACAATAACGACTAAAATTAAACGGAATGATGTTCTTATATTTTTTGTATTTTAACTTATACATTTTCACTCATTCATTTTAACTGTTTTTGTTGATTTTAAGTTGTTGATAATAATTGTCTTTTAACTTTTATTTTAATGGCGTTGCTTTGCTGCTTCTTTAATGTTGTGGTGAGTGGTTTTATTTATAAAAAGTCATTTTAAAGTACGTTTTTAAGCAAAGTAGAACGCGACAATACTCAGATAAATAGTATTAAAAAATTAAATAAGGATTTAACCATAAGAGTAATTTTATGGTTGATAGGTTTATTGGGGTTGATTATCTGAATTTTTATGGAATTTCATCCCAATAATCTGTTTGTCTTTAAGTTTATTCTAATAAACTTAATTCTCATGGAAGTTTCAAAACATGCAGCACACAACAAAGTGGATGATGACGCCGCTTGCAATGTTGTTGGGTACGCTGTTTTCAGCGCCATCATTCGCGGTGGAAACGAGTGTAATTGATAGCACTAGCACGCCTGAATCTACACAAAATGAAGGAGATGCGTCCTGTATTGTTTGTAAGTTTAGTGGGGCCGTTTACCTATCTTACGATACAAACATTTACGATAAAGACGACTACCGTTCTGTCCGCAATTTCTCGTGGGGAGGCGATCTCGTTTATTCCTTTTCGAGCGACACAAAAGCCTATTTTTCTACGGGTGGCTATCGTGCCCTAGAAGATGAAGTCGGCACCTACGCGACAGATTCGGTGTTGGGCTTGCAATACACGAACCTATATCGCTTTGGAGATACAGGGAAAATCGGCGTTGCGGGTCAGCTCACCATTCCAACTTCAGAAACATCTCGTAAAGATGAACTGCACACCGCGGTTCGTTTAGATGTGCCGATCTCTTTTTCAGCTTGGAGCGTCGATTTTTCGGTTTCGCCAAGACTGAGAAAAAATTTCCACGAATACAAAACCATGGGGGGACGCTCGCTGACTGAGTGGACTTACTCATTGTTTGCTGTTGCGGAAAAGTCGTGGGAATCGTTCGCAGTGGGGATCACGGCGTTAGGTGGTAACAGCATCAGTTATCAAGGTACGCGCAGAAGCAGTTGGCAGTATGAGGGGGCGTTGTACGGCACATACGAGTTTGATGAAAGCTGGTCATTGCTACTCGCGGCGTCATCAACGGGTTTCTATCAAGATGCAGAGCGAGGCACCTTGGGCAACATCGATTTGTTAGACCAAGAGAAAGCGTCTTACATCGCGACAGTGACTTACTCCTTTTAGGAAAATAACAACAATTAAGGATATCCAAATAATGTTTAAAAAATTGACTCTGGTGTCAGCAATAACGGCCGCACTTGCAGGCTGTGGCGCAGATGATCAGGCGTATGACTATGTCGAAAGAGATGCAAAAGAAGTCGCAGTAAAAGATCTTAAAGACGGTCGTTGGTTTTACGTTCCGACGACTGGTGCCGCGCCACGCTTTGCTCTGAACCAATTCCCATTCTTGCAAGGTTCACCTCGTTACGTTGAGCTTTGTTTTACCAAAGAAGGTCTGGAAGTTCGCAGTTACGATAAAAACTACCCAGACGCGCATCTAAGCAAAGATGCCAATAATTACTGCGGTGAAGAGAAATTTGTCGCAGACGACGACGGCGTTAACTTCGCGCAAGTGCTGACGATTCCGGGTGACTTTGCGGCGTATCGCTGTCAAGAAGACGCGCATGGTGATTGCACCAACAAAGAAGAAACTAACGAAGACGCAAGCCTAAGCTACAAGAAGAAAACCCACTTCACTCCTCGTCCTGAAGATCTCGAAATTGCAGAATTCAATATGGAAGATCTGTATGGCATTACCGAGGGCATTGATGAAATTGGCGCACCACGATTGATCTCGTGGGACTTTGACCCTAAAAACGGTCTTCTCAATTTCGAACTAGAGCGCACGTTCCGTATCGATTTAGATAATATTTCCGACTACATCAACTTTGCAACGAAAGCGAGTTTGGATGAAGCGCTTGTGGATGGCGCGTTTAAATCTCGGTTCTACTACTCGTTGGTGCACGAAAGTGAAGTGGCAACCGAAGGTTACCAACCGATCTTGTACCCAGTGGGTGATGAGAACGACATTGGTTTCTTCACCACGTCGACGAAAAAGCTTAATCCAGTCACGAATAAATACGACCGTGATGTGGTTTACCTCAATCGTTTCAACCCAGATCAAGGTTCTATCAAATACTACTTGAGCGACAATTTCTTTGAAGAGAAGAACAAGTTGTTCTTGGATGCAACGCTGCAATCGATCGACAAGATGAACCAAGCGTTGAATGTATTTGGGGCGGATGCAGGCAAGCCTGAAATCGAGATTGTGAACAAAACCAAAGCAGCTGGTATTCACCCAGGTGATCTGCGTTACAACGTGATTAACCTGATTGACGAGCCTCTAGCCAACGGTCTGCTTGGTTACGGCCCATCGGTTTCTAACCCGATGACGGGTGAAATCATCAAAGGCCACGTGAACCAATACGCAGGCGTTGCAAGAACCGGTGTGCCTTTCTATTGGGATAACTTGGCGCGTTTCTATAATCGTAATCAACTGGACTTAGATGGATTGGATCCACTGCCGACTAATAGTGAAACGGTGAAAACAGAGGTCGAGGATAGAGTTGAAGCCCTCTCGACAATGGCAGCAATGGCGAGCCTGAAATCGGATGAAAACATTTATGCGCCTTTCGTATCAAAAGAAGACATCGTTTCTGGAAAAGCGGCGACGAAGAGCCCAACTCAGCTAATGAAAAACTTCAATGATGACATGGAGTTTGAAAAGGTGGTTGAAGCTGAAGAGAACCGTTTGTCTTTCTGGGCAGAGAACAACGTCTATCCAATCGAAGCGTCGTGGGTTTCTTCAACCAATAAGGCCATGTTGGACAACTTGAAGTTGGATGACGAGCGTTACTTTGAGATCAAACTCGATGACGCAGGTAACGAAGTATCGCGTCAGCTTAAGCGTTGGAAATACCTGCCAAAAGAGTTGCAAGTGAAAGCCGCAGATGCGATTACGGTTGCGACTTACAGCAATACGCTTGTTCACGAGCTTGGTCATAACATGGGTCTGCGCCATAATTTTAAAGGCTCAAATGACAAAGCGAACTACTACACGCTAGAGCAAGCGCATCAACTTGGTTTGAACAACATTCCTGCTTACAGTTCGACGATGGACTACGCACCAAGCATGTTGGATGAAACGCCAACTTGGGGTCTGTACGATATTGCGGCGTTTAAGTTTGGCTACGGTCGTAAAGTCGAGACGATTCAAGATTCTTCAGGTTCAGCTCCTGCACCTGTTGCGAAACCGTCAGACAGTGCGAGCGATGAAGACAAAGCGGCATACGCTCGTTACCTCGCTGATCAGCAAGCCTACCAACAAAGCTTTGCATACAAGTTTGGCAACAATCCAGACAACACATCGCTGATGGTGTGTTCTGAAGTGAAGGCACTAACGGGGAACGAGAAAGGCAAATCACTCTACAACTGTGACTTCAGCCGATTCGATACCGCTGCGTTGTCTGATGATCCTGAACTGAATGCGAAAACTCGTTATGGCGCACTTTACTACCTAGATAAAGTGAATGAAATTGAGCGTAAGTCTTACGATTTCTGTACCGATGGGAACGTTTCTCTAAACAGCGACTGTAACCGTTTTGACGAAGGTACAAACCTAGAAGAAATTGTTTCTTACGAGTGGCAGAATTATCTCGATAGCTATGATCGACGCAACTTGGAGTTATATGGGACGACGGGATTATTCTCGTCCGATTATCCTGGTTACTTAGTGCGCCGTTACATGGAAATGAGCGCTATCCGTGACAAGATGGAAGATCTTGAGCGCATCGATAACCTGTACACCAATCTGGGTTACACTTCGTCAACGGATAAGCCGGGTGACTTCTTATTGCGCCTTGCTTCAAACCCTCAATACTGTAGCGAAGGTAAAGCCGATAACTCATGGTTCTGTGATTACGCGAATGGGGCGAAAAAATCCGCGGCGTTCTTCCTTGATATCTTGCGCACACCAGAGCATCAATGTGTGATAGAAAATGCGGCAGGCAACCAAAAAGTGATTTCTTTTGGTCAACTGTTAGACAACAACTCACACCAAATTCCGGCTGATTACGATCTTTCAACAGCCAGCTGTTTTGATGATTTGGCAGCACGCTTTATCGAAGATTCAGATGAGGGCTATATAGCTGTTGCGGAAACTGCGAATGGACGCTTCCTAAACTCGATTGGTAGCTTTGACCCGGATTACCCTTGGTCAAATGCGGTGTCTGTGTTGGGTAACTGGCCAGATAAAGCGTTGGCGAGCCACTTCTTAGCACGTCGATTCTCGAACCGTTTTACCGACGAGGTGAGCTTTGCATCGCTGCTTGATATCCCTGGGGTGCAAGCTGAATATGAAGACATCATGGGCAACATCGTGGCAAATGACGCGTTAAATACACCAGTTAAACTGGTGGGTAAAGACGGTAAGGAATACACCAATCTAAAAGGTGTTACCGTGAACCTACACATCACTGAGCAAATGGAGTCCTTGCCACCAATGCCTCGTGGTATTGCAAGATTCCTTGATATTGGCGCAGAAGGTCGCGGACGTGTTGGCGATGTCATCTTGAGAATGGGTGTGCGCCAAATGAAGTCTTACGACTACACAGTGAAGACTCGTGGTCAATCTCAGTTTGATACGTTTACGAAGCAACAAGACCGCTACGGTATCATCGCGGGTGACAAGGTTGAGTTTGTTATCGACGGCGAGAAGTTTGTGGCAACAAAAGCAAACAAGCTGGCTTACGACTACGCAAATCAACTGGTGACGTCCAAAGGTTACGATCTAAAAACTTACCTAGATAGCTATGAGCCTGCAACACTCAACAAGGTCGCAGAGAGCATCGATAGCGCTTGGGGGCCATTCCGAACAGCGATTGTCCCAGCGTTCCACGATCCTGTATTGCTGCTGGATGCGCCAATGGTCAACGCAATGAAGCGAACCATTGATGCGGATATCGCGGCAGGTGTGCTGTCGTTCAGCCAGTCTTTCATCAACTTTACGACAGCGAATGTGACTTCGGGTGATTTGGTCATCGATGCAACTTCGGGCACATTGAGCTACAAAGGTGGTAAAGCGCATGATGAGCTGAAAGCGTTCGAAGCTTACACTGATGCGATGCTTTTGATTTACAACGATCACGCCGAAGACATGATGTTCGCGGTCGACAATGTGTACGCAGGGTACATGGCGTCTTCAGATGCTGACAAAGAACTTTGGCTGAAAGATCTCAATATGATTCAAGCGTATTTGCGTGGTGATATCGGCGCTGTGGCTGGTGATTACTACAAGATGCTTGATCGCCTACCAACTGCAGTGAGTTTCCAGTAAATAACTCTTAATTCACTCATACAAAGGCCTGCAGCAATGCAGGCCTTTTTAGTCATAGGATTGATGGAATTTAGGATTGAAAGATGATCTGTCCGTCTTCTGTTATCACAAGTGTCGCTTTGCTTTGTTCGATAAGTTGGGCAGCATAAGAAGGGGTAACGGCCTGCATATCACCTTTAGATCGAAGAGTTAAAGATTCCCACGCTTGATCTCGATATTTCCCTGCTTGGGTGTATTGAATCAGTACTTTCATAGCTTCACGCTCCGGTGTGGTTGACGTGCTACTTAAGTTAACGATCTTAGATTGGTTGCGCATCTGTTAAAAATGAAACATTAGTTTAACTAAATGTACCTTTCCAAATATCGCGCATTGAGCAGAGCAATTTAGAATCCTTGTGATGGAGGGATGAAAAACACTCAATCTTTCGATTCATACTGCGCAATATAATGTTTGAGAGATTTGGTTTCCGCACTCTGAAACTCTTCATCGTGCATACGCAGTGCTTGGATACGGTCGAGGCGGAACTGGCGGTAGTCATCGCGCAATTCGCACCAGGCAACCAGCGTCCAGACTTTGCCCCAAAAGAACTGGCCTAACGGTTGGATTTTTCTCTCGGTCACCTGTCCGCTTTCATCTTGGTAATCCAAACTGACCTTAAACTGATGATCAATCGCGTGGCGCAGAAGCTGCCCTCGTTTGGCAGTCTCGGATTGGGTGTGATAATCGGGCACAATCAGCGGACAATCTTCCACTTGTTGTTTGAGCTTATCGGGCAATACCGAAAGTATTTTGGTGGACGCAGAGTGAGACGCTTTGGCGAGTTCAACATCCGACCAGGCTCGAACCATCCGCATACCCAGTTCAAGCGCCATCATCTCTTTTTCTGAGAACATCAAAGGCGGCAGATGAGAGCCAGCTTGCAATAGGTAGCCAACACCTGCTTCACCTTGAATAGGAACACCAGAACTAAGCAACGACTGAATATCGCGATAAATCGTACGTTCGCTAACTTCCATTCTTTCTGCGAGCTCTTTCGCTGTCACGGCGTAACGCTTTGCGCGCAAAAGCGTCAGTAGCTCAAACAGTCGTTCTGATTTGCTCATGATGTTCCTTATCTAGACCTACTGGTTGTTAGTAGTAGTGTGGCTGATTACTTCTCTAGCTCACTGCACATTTTTAAGTTGTGATGTTTAAGCTCGAAGCTTTCGCAGTCAATCATTGATAACAGAGGCTGAAATTCAGCGGCTTGCTTAAGCTGTTTTCCCGCCTGTTTGGCATCGTCCATTGAACGCCAGTAAATGATGTCTGTCCACACATCGTCCGCCGCTTCGTGACTGAGTGAGCGATACAAAAAGCCCGGCAGATTCTTCACAAACGTTTGTGACTGCTTGGCGGCGGCGACCACGTCTTGCTCTGTTGTGCCTGCGGTTAGACGAAATTGCACAGTTTCGATAACGGTTTCCATATTGTGATTCCTTATTGGTTTTGGCGGATTGCCTGTTGAGTTCCAAATAAGGTTAAGCGGATGGAATGTCAGAACATGTCAGTAGTGAAATCTCACTCACTTATCATCAATATGGTTATTTTTCTGGGCTGTTGTAACGATCCCAGTAAGGTAAATCTGTGCCGAGTTTTTCGCTGATAAAATCGATAAAGGCTCTTACTTTCAACGGCATGTGCTTGCGCTCAGGGAACACCGCATAAATGGCGTGTTCTGGTAGAGAATACTCTTCCATCACCGGTTTTAGATTTCCTGCGGCAAAGTCTCTTCCTGCAATAAATGTTGGTAGTTGCGCAATGCCCGAACCTCTTAACAGCAACTGGCGAATGGCTTCGCTGTTATTGACGATAAAGTTTCCTTTTGGAAGCACCTTGTATTCGCTGCCATTGTTGATGAACATCCATTCGACGCCGCCACGGAAATAGGAGTAGCGCAGGCAGTTGTGACTGACTAAATCACTTGGTTTTTGTGGTGTGCCGAACTCCGCTAAGTAATCTGGTGAGGCACAAAGCACACTTTTACAAGGGGCGAGACGTTTTGCGATTAGATTGGAAGAGGTGAGCTCACCAATACGGATCCCCAAATCAAAACCGTCTTTAACCAAATCGACCATTTTGTCTTCGAGGTTTAAATCCACTTCAATTTTCGGGTAACGAGCGAGAAACTCGCTGATCAAAGGCGCGATATGCAGCACACCGAAAGACATCGGCACGGTAATTTTGAGCCGACCTTGTGGAGAGCCTTGCAGCTCCGATACCGCGTCCACGCCTTGCTGGGCTAGGTTGAGCGCTTGAGAGGCGTACTCAAAATAGCGTTCTCCCGCTTCGGTCAGGCTCAGCTTACGCGTGGTTCGGTTAAGGAGACGAATGCCCAAATCGTCTTCTAGTTGGTTGATGCGTTTGCTGATCGCCGATTTCGTCAGATTCAGCTGTTTGGCCGCAAGGGAAAAGCTGCCGCATTCGACAACAGCAACAAAAACGGGCAGGGAGGCAATCGCGTTCACATCAATCTCCTATCATCGTGAAGCATTTATTGTTGAGCATAAGGATACAATTAATTTCCAATTATAGAGATTATCTTCAAGAAGAAAACAATCTAGACTATGCACCAGTATTACGACCTTGATTTTGGGAAGAAGAAAATGAAGTACGATTGGATCCTGTTTGACGCTGACGAAACCTTATTCCACTTTGATGCTTTCAAAGGTTTGCAGCTTATGTTTTCTCGCAAAGGCGTAGATTTTACTGAACAAGATTTTGCTCATTACCAAACCGTAAACAAACCGCTTTGGGTGGATTACCAAGACGGCAAAGTAACGGCAGATGAGCTAAAACATAACCGCTTTACCGAGTGGGCTGAGAAGTTGAATACCACAACAGCCGATCTCAATAGCGCATTTTTAGAAGCAATGGCCGATATTTGCAGTTTGTTGCCAGGTGCAAAAGAGCTGATGGAAGCGCTGCAAGGCAAAGCTAAAATGGGCATCATCACCAACGGTTTTACAGAGTTGCAAGCAATTCGCCTTGAGCGCACAGGGATGACTGAGTATTTCGATAAAGTGGTGATCTCTGAACAAGTGGGCGTAGCAAAACCGGACTTAGGTATTTTTGAATACGCGATGCAGCAAATGGGCAACCCATGCAAAACGCGCGTACTGATGGTGGGTGACAACCTGCATTCCGATATTCTTGGTGGCAATAACTTTGGTATTGAAACTTGCTGGTTAAATACCACAGGCGCAAGTGTCGATGAGCGTATCGCACCAAATTACACCGTTGAGTCTTTGAGTGAACTAAAGAACATTTTGGTGGCGTAACCGAATCGGGTATTATTCCGCAGTAACCCTCAGAAAAATCAAGGAATAACCATGCCAGACATCAAACAGCTAGACAGCAAAGTCGTTTACCAGAATAAGTGGATGACGGTGCGTGAGGACAAAATTTTACGTCCGAGCGGCGCAGAGGGCATCTATGGTGTGGTCGACAAACCTGATTGTGCTGCGATTCTGGCTATCGATAATGGGATGATTCACTTGGTTCAGCAGTACCGTTACACCGTAGGTCAACGTTGCTGGGAGATCCCACAAGGGGCGTGGGAATCAAACCCAGATGCGGATCATCTTGAGCTTGCCAAAGGTGAGCTACGTGAAGAAACGGGCATGCAGGCGAGCGCAATGGCGTATGTCGGCGCGCAGTTTATCGCATACGGCTTTTTGAATCAGACATGTCACGTCTACTTCGCCAGTGATTTAACGGACGTGGGCAATCAACTCGACAGTGAAGAAGAGGATTTGATCACTCGCGCTTTTTCTGTTGAGGAGTTCGAACAAATGATGATCGACGGCACGATCAAAGATTGTGTCACTATCGCGGCTTATGGTTTGGCGAAGCTGAAGAAATTCATTTAATGATAATTTTTAATGAAAACAGCGGCCTAGTGCCGCTGTTTTTAGTTTGGGAGAGCTCGTTGAGCCATCGCTTACTCGTCGATTTTCTTACCTAAAATTTCTACTTTTGCTTTCTTGGTCACCCCCGCGACTTGCAGCGCTGTGCTGCCAACCGATTCATAGTTCAACTCGATCTTGTCTAATTTCGCGTTATCTTTTGTTGGTAGGCTTAAGCTTCTTGATGACATGCCTTTAGTCAGAACACCTAAACTGTCGAACGTCTTTTCCTGACCATCTTTCATGATCACTTTAACGCTTTTCAGATCGACCGTACCTTGCGTACATTTGATTTTGATGTGGCTGAAACGAGCGTTAGCAAATGGTGACAGTGGATTGACTGTGTCGGTTTCCGATTTAAAACTGACGGTTTTATCTGCAATCTTGTCCCAATCGTTGTCTCCAGCAATCGATTGGAAAGAGGCTACAGCCGCTAAAAGACAGAGCGCGATGGTGTTGAACAGTTTCATAGCTTTTCCTTACCTTAGGTTTAGATATTCTGTTTAATCAGTTCGATGACGTGTGTGACTTCGTCTTGAGTTAAAGCCCCTTCTTTCACGAATAAAACTTCGCCTTGTTTATTTTGTACGATAATCGCAGAACTTTCTTGCTGAAGATCCCAAGTTGTTGCTAATACGCCATTTTTGTCTAACACCATGGAAGACCAAGAGAATGTCTTTTTGCTGTCCTCTGCCGACGATTTTACAAATGTACCGGTTCCCCATATGGCGTCTTCTTGGTTGATCACGGTTGTGGTCTGATACTGATCTTCAGGAAAGTGAGCGGCAGTGATTGCTGACATCAGCGGCGCGTTCATCTCTTTGGCTTTACTACGACCTGCAATGGCTTGTATCACACGGACTTTGCCTAACATCTGCTGAGTTGCCCAAGGTTGATAAGCCACATCGTCTCCTTGCAGCGTCATTTCACCATAGGTATCAATGCTGACGGAAGGGGGGGGTGACCGACAGAAAGGTTATGAGAGAAGGCGAATGTCGGGGCGAGTGCGAGTAAGAGTGACAGAACAGATGGAGTTTTCATTGGGGGTTCCTGTAACGAAGTGAGGTTAGAGCGAATCAAAATAAGGGGCAAATACGATGCCCCTTATCGGATATGGCGATTAGTTAGAAAGTACAACGCGCGCATTTAGCGGTTGCAGCGGACGATTGTTTTGTCCCATGACTTCCATCAGTTTCGCGGCTTGATCTTTGGATAAGGTTTGAGTGTCTTTAAGCACAAACCAGCGCACACCTTCTGAACATGGCGGTGTGGTTAAAGAGCCGTTAAATCGATAGTAGTTTGCAGTTTTTGGCAGTAAGTCGTTAATCTCAAACGTATCTTTAAAGAACGTGGTTTGATTCTCTTGTGGGATTGCGTTGATCAGTTTAGACAGCGCTGCGTTTTGATCACCAGCATCAAACATCACCGAAATTACCGCCAACTCGCCGTCTGCGTTGGCGTGTACAAAGTGCGCTTCAAGTGGATATTGGCGGCCTTTGATTTGGTTTTCTGAAGGTGTGTGGAAATGGAACTGTTGCAGCTCGAACGTCTCGCCATCGATGGTGAAGCTGTTACGTCCGTTCACTTGCGCTTGCAGCGTATGACCATTGTTGGTTAAACCAATGACCTGACCAGTGTACGAAAGGTTCAGTGCTTCCAGTTTTGCGTCGGCTGGGTTGTCGATGTTGATTGGGCTTTGGTTTTTCGTGGTTGCGCAGTCTTTGGCGATTTCTCCCCAGTGCTCTGGCCCGTGTTTGTCATTGCCATAGCCCCATTCCGAAGCCTGAGCCGCGCTTAGAGTGAGAAGTGAGAGTGAAAAAGCAAGTAGTGTTTTGTTCATAATAATGTCTCTGTTCGGTCGCTTCGATAAGCGTTGTTACAAGGCAATGACCTAGAGGTTTGATCACTGCCTGACAAATTAGAAACGGTGGCTGAGTTGGGCACCAATTAGGAACGCATTTGAATGGGTCACGCCCGTCACCATAGGTGCAGGAACACCTTCATACGCGTACTCTTCTACGTTGACATCTTCACCAATCAAGTACGTCATGCCGATGTCAACCGTGGTATCTGATGACCATTGGTAAGAGGCGCCCGCAGATAACCAGTGACGGTTCGAATCTGGGATAGAAAGCGAAGTCAGCTCATCGACAGGTGTTTTGTCGAACATGTAACCCGTGCGTAGTGTCCAACGTTCATTGGCGTACCAAGTCGCACCGATGGAGTAGTGCGCGGAGTCTTGCCACTGAAAATCTTTTAGCAACTGATCATCAGCTTTCAAGCTGTCAAATGCTGACCAACCAATCCACTGCACAGAATAGTGCAGGGCAAATTTAGGTAAGACGCGGTGATAACCGGAAAACTCCGCAATATCCGGTAGAGGCATAGCAAGCGAGTCGTACGATTCGCCAGCAAAGTGGATGTCGCCCTTGGCATCTATGTTAGGGCTGTGCTTGTAGCTTAAACCTAAGCGATGACGCTCGTTAAACTCGTACATCATGCCAATGTTCGCGCCAAGCCCAATGCCACCAGCTTCCACATCAAGTGCGTTGCCTTTTACGGATCCACAGCGTTGTTCTAGTTCGTTTCCAAGTATGTTCCCACCAACGCAAACACCCACGTCCATATCGCGGTACAGCTCACCAGAGCCGTAAATCACATCAATACCACCACCGATACTAAAACGGTCGTTCACCTTGTATGCCAAGCTTGCGCCAAGGTTGACACTCGCTACGCTGGTGACACCGCCAAAAACAGGTGCGCCATAGTTTGGTTTAAACTCCATGTCGGTTCCGAAGTTGGAGTATGCCGATAAGCCTAGATACCAGTCGTCGTTGATAGGGTGAATAAAGTAAAAATTGGGTACAACGGCTGGTTGACCAACGCCATCGACGTCATCAATGTCGGTCACGGTTTGAGAGAAGGACGGGGTAATATCAACTTGAGGGGACGGAGGAAAACCGCCCATACCAACATTGACATCTGCATTAATGTTAGCTTGATGATATTGCGCATTTTTAACGGTAACGTCAGGTTTGACGTAAGTGACACCGAACGATAAGGCACTTTGTTTAAACAGCGTCATCGCTGCGGCGTTGCGGCTGACTACAGACGCATTATCACCAATGACGGCATCACCAGCAAAAGCACGACCAAGACCCGTCGCCGAATGTTCGTTAATTTGAAAACCACCGGCATACGCCGTCGAGGAGGCTAACCCGATTAATAAATAAATCGGTGAAAGAGTGAATTGTCGCTGCATGTTTTTCTCATGAATTAATTAGAAGTTGTATTGCAACGAAAATCAGTAAAATAAACAAATCTGACCAGTGTATTTAGGGGTAAAACTAACAGTATGTTGACAATAAATAAATTTAACTTAATAAATATTTATTGGTGAATTTATTAATGGTTCATGTCGTGAATGTGGTGGTTATTTTACGTGTAAATTAAACTCAGAGCCTCTATTTTTATTTTTGCGGTATTACTTCTCTATTTTTATTGTGCTGACTGTTCCCTAACAAATAGAGGGAAATCCAGCGATAAAGTGTCCGTGATGGAAACTCTGAGTCATTTGTATTTCCATTGCATCCCAACGTTGGTAGTTCGAATCAGCAAGAGAACTATCGTTTAAACCCACATGACACACTCCTCTCGGTCTTACCTGTGTTATGTGGGTATTTTTTATTTAACTTGCCACTTAACTCCTCTTTAAATGCATAATCAAAATGACCATAATCAAATTTTAATGGATGGCATATTGAATAATTTTTTATTTTACTGGTTTATTGGTATTTAAAAGTTTTGTTTATAATACTTATAACTTGAAATTTTGTATTTAAATTATTGTTCATCTATATTTAAATATAAATTAGACTCATGTATATGAAAACAAAATGGCCACGAAATATCGTGGCCATTTTTAATCATCAACGTATTTATGATGATTAAGAGTTTAACCTATAAGAAAGTCTTATTAAAAGCGAAACTCTTCTAAGTTATTGCTGCTTTCCAACATTTTTTCAGCAACATAACGATGCGTGGCTGTGGTTGGGTGAGTCACATCCCAGAACACAAACTTATCTGCGCCAGATGCCGCACACTCAGAGCGTAATGAATGGGTGTACATGTAGTCAACAGAGGATGAGCGGTTGATGTCCAGACAAGGCTCACTTGCATTCACGAACCCGTGTTCTTCTGGTGCCGAGGTTAACGTCTCAAACAGCGCGTGCGTATCAAACAATGAAATGTTGTAACCTTGAGCTTTATAGTACATCGCTTGTGCTTTGATGAACTCGTTCATTTTCAATACTTTCGCGCGAATCGTTTCAATTTCTTTCTGCGTTGAGTATTTGAACTGTGGTGCTTTGGTTGCGTCTGGCAGTGTCATCAACATGAAGTTCTTCGCGCCCGCGTCTGTTAGACGAATCAGAGCTTCAGCGTAATCCGCTTTTACTTCCGGCACGCTACGGTTGTAGTTCATGAAATCATTTAAACCAAACTCCAACGTAAACAATGTATTCGCTGGGTTGTAGTTTTTCGCCAGTTTTGTGTAGGTCAAGTAAGAAGAAACTTGTTCGCCGACACCTGTTAGCGCAATGTATTGGTTCTCACCTGCTGCGCCGCCAACTGCCCAGTTATAAAGCGGTAAGTTTTTGGCTTTAGCAACGTATTCCGTCCAAACAAAACCGTTCGAGAAGTGACCTAAGAACCAGCTGTTTGGGTTAGGGAAGCGCCATTGGGAAGCGTTAAAGATGTTGCCTGTATCAGATAAGCTGTCGCCCAAAGCCACTACTTTGTTGATTTGATCTGGTTGCATTGCAGCATCATTGCTCCAGATCGTGTGGTTATAAGAATAGCGATTGTCAGCAGCAAAAAACGTAATGTCTGCGTTCTCGTTCGCCAGATCTAGTGTTTCTTCACAGCGCTGGCGAATCACGTTTTGTGAAGTGTTGGTGTAGAACATGTTTTTAAATGAAACAGAGCTCCACCAATAACCGTCGATAGTGAAGTCACTACCATCTTGGTTTTTTGCCCATTTCCAGTCGGTAGCCGCATCATCCTTAGAGTGGCTCGTACGATACCAGCAGCGAACGTAAGTATAGGTTTGATTTTCTTGCGTGCTGACCACTTCAGACGCAGAAACCATTTCTGGTGATAATGTTGGCTCCTCTGCAACGGCAGAGGCAAGCGGAAGTAATGCAGTTAATAGTGTGATTGTTTTTTTCATCATTCACTCTTCTTGTAATGGTTATGGTTCCGAATACGTGAATACGCTCGGCTATAACAGTATTTAGATGAGAATTTTTCTCACTAAACCTTCTAATTCTGAGTAAATACTCAAGACAGTCAACAACTAAATATTCAATATTTCAGTTTTGGCACCACGGTCAAAAAATCCATTCAGCATAGCAATCGATTAAATGTGTATTATTTAGAATAATTACTCACTAACATTAATTTAACATGCACTTTTTGTTAATTAAGTGATTGCTTTATAAGGTTTTGTTTATGCTTTTTGATGTTAACTAAAAATGTTTATTGAATGATCTTTTGTACAAAGTTGTATATTCATGAAACAAATTGTTTGGCATTTTTGGCCTATAAACTATAGCTGAAGCTCTCATGCGAACATCATGGTGATGACTTTTCATGAGAATATAGTGAATAAAAATTAGCTCAAATAAGGAATAGGGCAAATGCACTACACAACAAGTAAAAAACAAGGCTTATTTTCGTTGTCTGCCGTAGCGATAGCACTGACCACTTCTATGTCAGCGTTTGCGGCTCCACCAATGGGATTTGATGAATCTAAGTTACCGACGAAGTACATCGTCAAATTCAAAGAAGATGCAGTCAGCCGATCTTCAATGGGTGGTAACTCTTTTTGGGGACCACGAATCGCGCAGGAGTCTGTTTTAGAACAGGTGAAGGCACGTAAGGTGGAAAAACTGGGTAATCGCGCCATTTACAGCGTTGAGTTGGATGGTGATGACTTAGAACCACTTCGTAATCGCAGTGATGTGGAATATGTCGAAGTCGATCCGCCTCGCTATTTGCTCAGCGAAACTACCCCGTGGGGTTATGAAGCGGTTAATGCTCAACAGTTAGACGACTTCAATGCTGGTAATCGCACTGTATGTATTATCGATTCAGGGTACGACATCTCGCACAACGACCTAAGCGGCAACCGTGTTGCAGGTACTAACGATAGTGGTACAGGATCATGGAGCGATCCGGGTAACAATAACGCCCACGGTACTCACGTTGCAGGTACTATCGCAGCGATTGCCAACACCGAAGGTGTGAAGGGCGTGATGCCAAACCAGAATGTGAATTTGCACATCGTGAAAGTATTTAACGAATCAGGTTGGGGTTACTCATCTGGACTTGTTAAAGCGATCCAAACGTGTGCAGATAATGGTGCCAACGTTGTGAACATGAGTCTTGGTGGTAGTCAATCAAGCCGAACTGAGCAAAATGCACTGCAAAACATTTACGATCAAGGCGTTCTGCTAATCGCCGCAGCTGGTAATGACGGTAACACCGCACACAGCTACCCAGCTTCTTACGATTCAGTTATGTCTGTTGCTGCTGTCGATAACCAGAATGATCATGCGGCGTTCTCGCAATCTACTGATCAAGTTGAGATCTCTGGCCCAGGTGTGGCGATCTTATCAACGGTTACGGTAGGCGAAGGTAAACTTTCTGATATTACCTTGAATGGCGTAAGCCAGTTTGATCGCGGCATTGTCCCTCACAATCGTTTGATCAATAACGGCTCTTCGTATGTGCCAGATCCAATCGCTGGTTCAGTAACAGCAATGCTAGATAGCTGTGATGTATCTGGCGGTAACTTTAACTGTGGTGATATGTCGGGCAAAATTTGTTTGACTGAACGTATTGGCAACCAGTCTTCAGGTAACTACCCAGAAGTGGATGCGGTTCAAGCTTGTTACAATGCAGGTGCGCGAGCTGCAATCGTATACAGCAACTCTGAACTACCTGGTTTACAAAACCCATTCTTGGTAGACACAAACAACGCTTATCGTATGGTTTCGGTAACGGTTGATCGTGCATTTGGTCAAGAGCTGTTGGGGTATGTTGGTCAAGAAATTACGGTTTCAACCACCTCTGGTGAAGATTACGAGTACTACAATGGTACATCGATGGCAACACCTCATGTAACTGGCGTAGCAGGCTTGGTGTGGAGTTACCACCCAACGTGTACAGCAGCGCAAGTACGTAATGCCCTAGTTCAAACGGCAACAGACATTGATGTCGCTGGACGAGACAACCGCACAGGTCACGGCCTAGTGAATGCGGAAGCAGCGAAACTGTTCTTGGATGCGGGCTGTAACGGTCCTGACGGTGGCGGTAGCTCTTCGGACTCTAGCTTCTCAAACGCCAGCCCTGTTGCGATTCCTGACAACAAATCTTCTGGCGCAATCAGCGCAGTAGATGTCGATCGCTCTGGTGATTCAGGTACAGTAAGTATTGACGTTGATATTAGCCACACTTACATCGGTGACCTACGAGTGACGCTAACTTCACCGACTGGTGGAGAAGTCGTGCTTCACGATAATACTGGCGGCAGCGCTAACGATATCAAAGCCACTTTCCAAGCGGATTTCTCTGGTTTTGAATCACAAGGTTCTTGGGAACTAAAAGCGGTAGACAGTGCCAGAAGAGACACAGGCACAATCAACAGTTGGACTCTGACTTTTCAATAAGGAGTGGCTATGAAGAAGTTGACCTTACTTTCTTTGTCTGCGGTGAGTGCTACCGCACTATTGGCAATCGGACTAAGCTCGGCCAGCTTGGCGAACAATCAAGGATTTCCGCTCGTGGATGAACGTTCTGAACAAGCTGAGCAACAACCTACGCGTTACTTTGTTAAGTATCACAAAGGGAAAGAGAGCGAAGTGAGAGCGCTTCTTCGTCAACATAACCTTAAAGTGGTTGATGCGTTGGTGAAGCAACAGGTACTGGTGGTGAGCGGCGAACAAGCGGACGTCGATAAGCTATCTGGTAATGAATCCGTTGAATACACCGAGCAAGAACCAACGAGAAAGTTGTTGTCTCAATAAGATAGCCTCAATATGAAAAACGCCCCTCACGTGAGGGGCGTTTTGTTTGAGTGCTTTTCCTGCTAGAGCCTTTGAGAGATGAATGCCGACGAGCCTAATTCTGCATTCATAAGAATAAAAGCTTAGCGCACAATCAGGCCAAGTAGGATACCTACAATGCCGAAGTCAGCATCACTGAATGTTGTGTTTGCAAAGCCAAGATCACCCAGTACTGGCATTAGGAAGACAGGTAGGAAAGTAATCAGTAGACCTTGTGCAAACGCACCTAGAATTGCGCCGCGACGACCACCTGTTGCGTTACCAAATACACCCGCAGCCGCACCCACAAAGAAGTGTGGAACTACACCAGGGATAATCACAGTAAGGAGCTATTGTCAAATGTGGTGTATGGAGATCATGCAGTAGCCTGTTGATGAGTCTCCATTTCTTTCACTCCATCGATGAAGCGAACATCTTT
>NZ_NCTH01000024.1:0-83648 GCF_002105475.1 Vibrio sp. ArtGut-C1
ACAGGGGCATTTTATAAGTGGCAAAATTGGACAAAGCAATATTTTAACATTATCCAATCCTTAAAAGATAACCAATCATTTCAGGGGATAACACATATTGAGTTCGATGTTTTCGGCTTTAGTCGCGGAGCGGCTCTAGCTCGCCACTTTGTTAATGCCGTTAAAGATGGATTACCTGATTATGACAAGCCGCGAGATGGCGAAGCATTCGGTGAAGTTTTCCCAAACTTATTGGCACACCAAGATGATGTCAGTAGCCAACCTAAACATGGTTATTATCCTGACGAAACACGTACCTGTAGTGTTCGTTTTTTAGGGTTGTTCGATACCGTAGGCTCCTTCTATCTGGCTGGAAACAACGATGAAGGCAATTTTGAACTAGGGCTTGATACTGGTTGTGCGGAGCGTGTATTCCAGATAAGTGCCCATCACGAATACAGAAAGAATTTCCCTCTAACGTCACTGCTACCTAGTGATGGCATTCTACCTTCTAACTTTTATGAGGAAGTGTTTGCTGGCTGTCACACAGACATTGGTGGCGGTTATCCTTCAAAAGAGCAGTATGCAAAGCAAGGTTTACCTGAAAGGTATGGCATGCCTCTGTCTGCAACTTATAATCGTGAGTTAATAAAAACAGAATCCATAAGGAAAGGTATACAAGCACAACAGAATGTTTATGGAGCCGCCGCATACAGTGAGCGCCTACACAAGCAAGCTCAAGATGCTTGGAATTTGGAATGCAGCACTAAGGGTTTACATGGTGTTGTGACACTGGTGAATGGCATCCTTTATTATTACGAGCTACAGCCTATTAGTAATGCTCTTTCGGCTTTGTCATTAGAAAGAATGAAACAGCAGTCAGAGGTCGCAGGTGTAAATTGGGATGACGAAAAGCTCGCCTATCCACAAGATTTTACCCAATTAACAGGAAATGATGTGGCTTTAAAAACGTTGAACGAAAAGTTATTAGCTCAACCGTTAGGAAGCATTACATCGACACATTGGCAGGGTGAGATTAGCCAGTATGGAAAGGAATGGATACATCGTCCTCATGATGCACTCATTAATGCAGGGTGTGAGACTGCAATGGACAATCTTGTTAATGCGGTAACGAAAGAAGGAAACCAACTCAAGCGAGTGGTATTTGACAATGAAGTATAGATTTTTAATTGCTGTAAGCATGTGCTTTTTACTTAATGGTTGCTTTGAGAGTAAGCCTGTTTCAGTTGCAAGTATTGGCAATGCAGGGTCTTTAGGTGGCCCTCATTTTATTCGTGATATGTGGGTCAGTGACATTTATGGTGGAGGTGCAAATTTTGCGTATGGGAGCGTTCAGGGCTGTTGTGCTAGCGCAAGCATTGGCATTGGTATTCCTAGCGCTATAAAAGGCGAATGGGAGAATGGGGTTGGTGGCGGCTCATCCCGTGAAAAGTGGCAAAAGCGTTGGAAGCCCGAATGGGGTAATTTTGATGAGAATTATGATACTAAATGGTTTCGAATTGATGATGTGATAGACAGTGAGCTTGCCAAGAAAAAAATAGAAACAATGAACCATTACTACAAGAACCATCATGCAAACCCAGTCATGAAGCTTCTTGTTAATGATGACAAAGTTATGCTTCTGTATTCTATCTTGTGTGTGAAGTCTGCAAATGATGACTGCACGGTTAACGAAGGTGCAGATCCTAATGGATGGATAGTCCCTTCCCCTAATAGACACCCTAAAAGCGTCGCTGTCGTTACCGTCTTATATGATGGTAAAGGAGAAGTGTCTGACAAACCATTTACGGAAAATACACCTTAACCATAGAAATAGCCGATTTTCCATACCTTAACCTGTATAGTTTTAGCCCACTTTCATAGAATCTGACAGTGGGCTTTTTTCACTTTGCCATACTTTTAGTTATTCATGGTTTGCTAATGTTCGCTTTTCTGAAAATCATTTTTGTCCAATTGTGAGTTGGTATACCTTCAGGCTGACAGTGCGGTCTTTTCGTGATTAACCAGCGGATGTGTAAGATCGTGTATGAGTTACTACACTAGAAACGTTATTAGGCTTACCAACTATTTGTTGGCCAAATCTAAGCCCAAGCATCTTCGGAGGCCTTTCTCATGGTTGGACGGGGAAATCAGTTGATAAAATCAGCCACTATTTTTAATAGCTCAGATGCAGGCTTTGCCGAGGTGGCAGTTTTGTAAACCATAACCTTATCGCCGTACTGGACGATAAGGTTTCCGGCATCACTTAATGTGACCGATGCGATTACCTTCTCTCCCATCTCGTCTTGTATTATGTGAAGTATGTCTTCCGAAGTCATGAAGTTAACCTCGTGGCATCAAAATATGCCCCTGAAAAGTAGCTACTGCCAACGATGAATATGTCGTATTTGATTGTTACCTCTCTGGCTAGATTTTTGTGATCTATCTTAGCTTTTAGGCAGTGCTTACATGTTATAAGCCATCGGCTCAAAATCTGGGATGACGTTTGGATAGTTAAGTCAAACTCTGCAAAATTCCCTTGTATCCTCACATTATCGACCGTAAACAAATGCAAAGCGTTTTTATCCAGCAGCCTCAGTTCTTGGACTAGCTCTCTCATAGAATCCCCTTACTTATCGAATGTCATCGTTACTCTCTAGGGTTAAGAAGGCAGGCTTACGCTATGCCTGCCTAACCATCTTTATTGTTTTATTTGGACATTGCTTTGTTTCTGAATTCGTTTTGGGGTAGGGCCTTTGGGTACGCATGGGACTGTAAATGGCTCGTTAATATTACCAGCAGCGGTAAGCGGAATTTTGTTCCCACTTTCATCTTTTTTATAGCGAGCAACTCGACGCACGGAAATCTTGTTGCCCGCAATCGTAAGACCGAGATGTGCATTCCATCCTTTAAAGATCGCGGATAGTTTGCAAAGAAGCGAATAAGATGTTGATTCGTGAACAATTGACTGAAGGTAATTCCTAACCTGATATTCGATATCCTCCTCAGAGCTAAGCCCTAATGAGGAGATTACACGAGTTAGATAAGTTTCGGGACAAAGAGGTAACTCTTTATACTCGCAAACAGATAGTTGTTTTTTGATTAGGTAGTGTGCGAACGCATAGATCGTTTCAGATGCTTGGCTTTCAAGTCGATGCTTTTTAAACACTTCTGAGATGAAATGAACCGAAAGTGCTAATTCATTATGCTCTTCCACATATGTAAGTATTTCTGCGGGTTGAAACGATGTTCCTTGCGTCCCACGAAAGGCGAATGGATTTCTAGTCATGTCAAACGCTTTGGCGAGCATGGCGACGCGAGAAAGTACTGAAGCGCTAACCGTCACACCTGCCATCTCTAAAACTTGTGCTCGTGAACGTATGTTTCCCACGTCGATATGTGCAAAACTCAAATCATCGGTAACGCCATAAGTTATAGGTGCTATAAAGCCTACACAAGCCTCGCAAGCGGCCTCTAATCGATGATGACCGTTCAGGATCTCGCCTTCATTAGATATGATTATTGGTTCACCAGTGAGACACCACTCGCCCCGACGCATCGACTCTGCATATTTTGCGACCTTGGTTTTGCTCAATCGTCTGTTTTTGTTTTTTTTATTTACCGTGCCTCGACTAGAAAACGTCAACATATCTCTCGCTAGCTGAGGGCTAATGAAAATAGTGGTGTGTTTAAGCGTCGTTTGTATGGCCTTTACCCCAGCGTAGTACTTAGCGTTCTCTTTGAAAATTTCTTCTAGCTGAGTGGGGGAAAGTGTTTCGGTCGAGTTTTTGAGCAGACTGGTTGAACTGGCTAGATAGCTAGTTCGTTCACTTTCGTCAAAGTGACTGACTAGGCTGTTTACAATCGAGTTCTCTAGATCTGCATTTGAGATTGCATCGGTATCTCCGATACGTGGTTCTGTCATGTTTTTCATGCTTTGTTCTTCCTGTGGCAACATAGTGCGCAAGAGTACGAATTAGGTAGTATTTACAGAACATTATTGATCCGACGCGCATGTCGGATCAAATTTTATTTGTAAATTAAACTGCGATAAACACGATGTTGGATATAAAGAATTGAAAGCCTTAGAACAAAAAATAACTGGCATGTTGCTTTCGACTAAGGGCAAAACTTGTAAAACTCTTATTACAACCATGCCGATGGTTGCGATTGATGCCTATTTTTCCGCCGAGAATGTTAGATCAGAATTGAAGTGGATCATTGATGCAGCAACCAATGTAACAAACTTAGATAAAGTAAAAGCTATTCAAGCCGAGCTTGAGGAGCGTGTGGTCAAAGGCGAGGTTTTTGCCCCACTATCTATCACGTTTGCTATTGAGGGAAAGCCTGTCTTGGATGGAACTTCTCGAAGTCTGTCATCTTTGGCTTTCAATTCGAGCAGTACCCATATTGTTGGTAATGTACTGACCTTCGTGGCTATTTGCAGAATGTTGGGAATTAAGACTTTCTTGTTTAGTTCAAGGTTAAGTGTGAAAGAAATCAATCAAAAAAGCCTCGCTCGGCAACGATTAGCAATGGAAGATGTTGAAGTTCGAGTTATTTTTGATGATGAGAAAGGGTTGAATGCCGCAGATATCGTTCATTTATTTAAAAAAAGTGCGCTCTTCGACACAGCTCTAAATCTGCCTCATGTTAGTGAAGGTAATAGCTTGTCTGGAGAAAGTAACTTCCCATTGCGCCCATTTATTCTTCAGTTAATCAAAGACACTGATATCGAGTCTTATGGTGGTGTCAACTTTGATTCTAAACATGTAAAGGTGTCTGAGAGTACGATTTCCACCCAGTATGTTCTGTTTAAGTTAGTCGTTGGTGCGGTAGCTGGAGCTGGTACTCAAGAGTACAGTAAGATGCCTAAAGACATAACATTGGAATCGGGAGAAAGTTTAACATCGGTACTTGCAGGTGGTTATATGAATAACATCTCAGCATTCATGAGAGGATGGCTAAAGCCTTTGAAAGAATCGTTCGTCAGTAATCGCTCCGGGTATCAACTATCTCCTCAGGTTTGGCAAGCATTAGGCCTAGTTATTCATCAACTTGTGAAGGATGGTATGTCGCTTGACGTACTTGAAAATGCAGGGCGAGAGCTTGGGAGCCTTGACTACAGCAAGCAGGCTAAGCATTGGGAAAACTGCCCTGTGATGGAGCTAGATGCTCAGGGGCGCATTTATAAAAATGCCGCAAACTCCACACGTCAGTTTAGGCTCGGTTTGATGAAGTACTTCTTGAAAGTGAGTGCCGATGCAGAAAACAATAGAAAGGTTAAATAACAAACTTTTACAATCTGGTGTTTACAAACTTAAATACAACATACTTATAGCATCTACATGTCACAAGTTGCCTACCGTTAGTGTTTTATTTTATCGATATTTCAATAAATCATATTATCCATATTACCTTTGAAAGATAATTCCACAATCATGACTTCGAACGAGCAATGGGAGGCTTTACTCGATTGTTCGATTAACCTTCAGTTTGCTTTATGGGTCATGAGTGTGAGTTATAAGCAGAGACTAATTGTTATTCAGGATAAAATGCATGATATTTAATGAGATGCATACTATAGCTATTGCTATAATGATACTATTATTTTCAATGATTTATAGCTAAGAGCGAACAATGCGTCATCAGAATAAAACTAAAGAACGTCAAATTTGGGAGCGTCGTACTCGCCATAATTTGAGCCGAAAAGGAAAGGTATACAATCCTCATAAGAGAGATATTCAGGTTCACAGAGTACTAGGTAATGATGTTATCTCCGCCCCAGTGAATCTCGATTTATATAATGAAGAAAATAGAGAATTGTTCCTTGAGTTCATAGAGTTGGTTGAAAGTACGGCTCAGCAAAGGAGAGTTAGTATAGACTTTCAGCATACGGAGGGTGTATCTGCGGCGGGGTTACTCTTAATGTATGCAACCATTGATGAATTAAAAAATAACCCAGGCGCAAAGCTAGTTCGGTTCAGTAATTTAAAGGGTAGTGTAAAGAATACTATTGAAAAGTCAGGTCTAAAGGGGGTGACTCTAAACAAAGAAAGGCCTGAAATAGATATACATTCATCTCCTTTGCCTATAGTGAGAGGTACATCAAAAGGAGAGGAGTTTGAGGTTGTAATTGATCATGTGCAGCACCACCTTTTCAATAATGATATGACACCAGAACAAGAGAATACGCTAGCCACTGCGGTTATTGAAACGGTGAGTAATGTCAAATTACATGCTTACAAAGGTGAAGATGACAAACCTTGGTGGATAATTTGTAACGTGATTGGCAATGACTTGTACTTGGCAATCTGTGATAAAGGTGTTGGAATACCAAACACTATTAAAAAGCAGAACTGGATACAATCGCGTGTAAGCAGATATCCAACTCTTCTTCAGAAGTTCCTTCATGGAACAGATGCTGATTCAATCTCTCTCTCGATGGAGGTTGGGCAAACATCAACTAAACAAGAGAAACATGGCTTGGGTAGTAAAAGTATCAAAGCCTTGGTTGACGAGAACCCTGATGGTGCTCTTTGGGTCTTTAGTAATAAAGGGGTATACTACAAGACTGATAGTAAGACTGAGTCCAAAAACTTCAAGCGAAGTATTTCTGGGACATTGGTTCAATGGAATATTAAGTTAAACAATGGTTAGTAATAAAAAAATCTCAGTTGTTGAAGATTATTACCCTAGGCCTAAGTGGCGTTATCGTGACGAAGGCGAAGGTAGCGGTGAAGTTTTTCGTGAAGACTATTTGGCTCCAGCATTGAGAAAGTTTGACTCAGTTGAGGTTGACTTGACAGGTTATAATCGATACGGCCCATCCTTCATTTCAGAGGCTTTTGGTGGATTGGTTCGTGATGAAGGTTTTGATTACAATACATTAAAAGAGAAGTTGAAAATTCGGCATGACAAACTTGATAGTATCGAGTCTTGGTGTTGGGATGAGATTAAGAAAGCGGATAGAGCAACTAAGTGAGTTTTGAAGCTATAAAAGATTATGTTGCTCCACTTTTGACTATCTTTGGTTGGGGTATTGTTTTATATAACACAGATAGAATTGCCCTTCGAAATGAGAGTAGAGCAGCAATTGATGGATGCATAAAGAAGCTCGAAGAGTTTATTGAGCTTGCATATGAATGTATACATGAACTAAACGAAGGTTCTAGTGCTGATAGTGTGAGATACCGATTTGAAGGTAAATCCTCCTCACTTCTTAGTAGTGTAGAGACAAAGAATAATTATCTTTTTAAGCGAACTAAAAGCAAGTTTATTGAAGAAGCTCAAATTGCAATAATCCGAAGTAATGCCGTTCCTAACGAGGCAAAGCTTGGAGAAGCTATAGAAATTGCATTGGATGTTATAGATTTAGCCGAAGATAAATTTTCAAAAAAGTTTAGCAGGAAGTGGTATCACAGCGTGCCATTTTGGATACAAATTACAGCCGTTATCAGTATATGGTGTGTGATTTATTTTGCTTCGGGAATGTACTTTATTGGTAAGCCATTCCCTTAGTGATGAATTGTCTTTAGGCCTCTTTTGTAAAGCTTTCATCATTTGATATATTAAATTTTACCATAAACTTTACACTTTTGTTTTTTTTGTGTATTTTTTTATTAAATATCAGTTGTTTAGGTTTTTCTTGCTTTGGCAAGGTAACCATAACCGTTCTAAATTCTGCTTATGCTTGAATCGAAAAGGCCGCGAATATCGCGGTCTTTTTTATTGTCGCTATCTAATGATCTCAAAGGCTTATCTCAGCAAGGTTAGGCGTAACAATAAAACTTATCAATGAGTGTGATGTTCTTTATGCTCCAGCCTCTCACTATCAGACGAATCCGATTGTTTGATGAACTCTTATCAAGTATAAATATTTCAATAAGGTATATGATGAATAAAAAAGGAATTTGGTATTCATGAGGTATACCCCAACTCTTAAGTTAAGCACACGGCTGGTGGCTTTTGTCACCATGATCGTCATCTGCGCCATGTTTATCTTGTTTGTCGGTGGCACCCTCTCTTTTAAACGTCTTGGGCAGGAATATCTCACCCATTATTTAGAAGGGATCGTAGAGGTGGTCGACAAGGAGATGGAAGATCCTGACGCTGCTTATTCTATGCAGCGCTGGATGCCGAAAATGCTGCAGGCTTCCAATATTGTCGAAATGACATTGTCGACCAACAATGCGGTTGTTTATCGTTTCAAAGATACTTCTCATCAAATGGAAGCGTCAGTCTTGTTTGAGACAGAATACCAACTGACTCACAATCAAGATTACACGATTCATTTTAAAGCGATCCCGCCTTACTTAGGTTACAGCTACTCAATGCAGGCGCTTTGGTCGATCACGCTTGCCGTTATCCTGATCATCTTCTGTTTAATGCGCGGTGTTGCGTGGCTTAAGGAGCAATTAGAAGGCTCTGAAATGCTCGAAGAGCGAGGCAGGATGATCCTTGCTGGTCGGGTAGAGCAGTATGCAAAAGGTGACAAAAAAGAATGGCCTTATACTGCCAGTGAAGCGCTCGATGTATTAATTGAAGAGTTACAAGATGCGCGTCAAGAGCGAAGCCGATTTGATACCTTTATTCGAACTCAAACCTTCCTTGATAAGTTAACAGGTACCGCCAATCGAGTGCTGTTTGATAGCAAACTGGAATCGGCGTTACTAGAAAGTGGGGCTCGCGGCGCAGTATTGCTAGTACGCATTCAAGACTGGAAACTGGTTGAAGAAGAGCAAGATAAGCAAATTACGGATGAGTTTATTGTTGAAGTTGGTAGTTTATTATCCAACTTAGTTCAGCGATACCCTGATGTTGTATTTTCTCGTTATTACGATGCTGATTTTGCGTTATTTCTGCCACATCAAAGTGCCAAAGATGTGGCTAATTTGGCATCACAATGCATTCGCCAGTTAGAAAAATTAATTCCGCCAGAGCCACTCGACCCAGACAACTGGTGCCATATAGGCATCACTACTTATAAAGAGGGTGAGCGACACAGCCAAATCATCGATGAAGCAGAGACAGCTTTGCGTAGTGCGCAACTACAAAATAACAATAATTGGAGTCGCTTCAAAAAATGGAACCACGATGAAGAAGCTCGCGGAAGTGTGAGGTGGAGAACGTTATTTGACACAGCACTTACACCAGAAAATGTGATACTCTACGCACAATCTGTGCACCCAATAAGTGATGCGACGCATAAAAAATCATTATATGAAGAGTTAACATGTCGGATTCGCGATCCTGAGAATGGCATTGTTAAAGCGTCTCGGTTTATTTCTGCGATCAGACAGGTTGGTTATGAAGCGCAAATGGATAAGTCTGTTATTAATAAATTCTTAAGAGAGTTTAAGGATAATTTTGATAACTCGAGAGAGTATGCGCTCAATTTGAATGTAACGCCTTTTTCTAACCGAGAGTACTTTAAATGGTTTCGTGATGAACTCTTACAGTTGTCACGTGAACAGCGAAAGTGTCTCAGTTTTGAGTTTGTTGAAGCACAATTTGTAAGACACTTAGACTTTATGCGACCAGTCGCTAAAATGCTGGCCGGTTTAGGGTGCCACTTAATGGTTGGGCAGGCTGGACGAACCATCGTCAGCACTCACTATTTAAAAGAAGTGGATATTCGTTACCTTAAACTTCATCGCAGTTTAGTAGCAAAAATCGACCAGCGACATGAGAACCAGCTATTTGTCCGCAGCATGCTAGGTGCCGCGGCAAACAGTAAAACTAAAATCATAGCAGTGGGAATTGAGAATCAAAACGAGCTCAACACGTTAATTGAGCTCGGGGTTTATGGTGGGCAAGGGCGCTACTTCTCTGCAGAGCAGCAGTTTCTTCCTCGTCCACAAGCATTGCCAAGTTCTCAATCAGAATCCCAAGTGAAATTGGGAAGACGAAATCGCTGGCGTAAAAAATAAAGATAATAATCATGGATTTCAAAGCACTACTCGACAAGCTCAAACGATCATCTGGTGGTGGTCGTTCCTGCTTTTTGGTTATTCAGCCAGACGCCGTTTATTTATCATCTTCAATAAAAAGTGGTCGCCCATACCAATTTGATATTTCTGAATCCAATTGGGAGAAAGCCGTAGAGCAAGCATTGAGCGTTGCTGCGAGTGCGTATGATTCTCTAACGGTTGTCCTTTCTCATAACTATTATCAGATGTATCAAATCGACAAACCTGTCATGCCGCGCCAAGAATGGCCTGCAGCATTACCGTTTTTGTTGAAAGAACTGATCTCTGAGCGTGCCGTTGACATCATTGCCGATGCGGTAGAGCTACCCAATTCAACCAAAGTGCAAGCTTACGTCTTATCACGAAAAATGTTGGATAAGATCGTGTTACTGGCCAGTCGCGCCCAGTTGCCATTAGAAGCTATTCTTCCTGAAGACGACATTTGGGGAGAGACCGCAGGTGAACTAGGTAACTTCCTATTATTACAACGCAGTGTGCGTGGTCACTTCCGTATTAGCGCTTTTGTCGAAAATACTATCGCGTTCCATCGTTCGATTCGAAGTGTGACGCCACCGTTAACGGGGGTTCCGTCTAGCGAGTTACAGATGGATAGCCTCTCGTTAGAACTGCAACGTTCGATTGATTATCTTTCTTCTCAGTTGCGCCATGTGCAGCTGCATCAATTGAAAGTGTGTTGTGATGAGGAGGATGAGAGTGAGCTTGTTCAGTCTCTGAACTACCGTTTAAGCACTAAAGTTTCTCCGTTATTACCACCAGAACATGAGCTATCAGGACACGTTTTAGCAGATGCTGCTGCGGCTTCTAATACTCGACGCGTTAACTTATACCCTGATTACTTAAAGCCGAAAAAAGAGCTCCTGACACTAAGAAATATCGCGTTATCTTGGGGTGTCGCGGCTGCGGCCATTCTACTCTCTTACGGCTATGTGACTTGGCAGAGCAGTGGTTTAGAAGATGAAATTGCTATTGTAAAAAGCAAAGGCGATATCATGAAGTCAGAGCTTGAACGCTATCAAGTCAAGCTACGTAAGCATCAACCCGACAATAATAAGCTGGCAGCTAAAGCCCGCTTAGAGCGTGAAGTCAAGGCGAAGCGAGACTCGCTTAAAGCCGTCGGGAAATACGATGACTCGCAGCGCACGGGTTACTCTGGCGTGATGCAATCATTAGCTAAGCTAGGAAACCAAGAAATTTCTTTGTCCGAAATTCGAATCAATAACCATACCTTAGATCTGAAGGGACTGGCGAAAAAGCCGAGCTCAGTACCAAGTTGGGTTAACCAATTTAAAACTGAGATTAGCTTGGTTGGCCGGACATTTGACGACGTCAAAATTGGCCGAAATGATAAGGATATTGTGACGTTTGAACTAAAAACGCGCGAGGATAAAGAGAAATGAACGAATTCTGGCTCTCATTAGAAGAGCGCTTTAGCGAAATGAGCGCGCGTGAAAAATTGCTTATCGCGCTGTGTGGTTTAGTTGTCGTGATCATGTTGCTTTTTACGCTGGTACTGGAACCAAAGCTTAACGAGATCATCAGTAATGAGAGGCAACTAAGCAATTTAAAGCAAGCCAATCAAAAGATTGAAATCGACACGCTACGTATTCAAGCGCAGCTGAAGAAAGATCCAAACGCTGAGATTGATCGCGCGATATCTAACCTGCTAACAGAAAGTCAGCACCTTTCGATGCAGCTAGCGGAGATCATCGAACACCTTATTACACCTTCGCAAATGGCTGAGCTGCTGGAAAATGTATTAGAGCAGCAAAGTGGCATTCACCTTTTGTCTTTGCAAACTTTGCCATCTGAGCCAATTACGGAAGATAAAGAAGCATCGCAATACTCTGGTTACTACGTACACCCTGTACGTATGGAGCTGACTGGCGACTACTTTTCTATTGCCAATTACCTAAATAAGTTGGAGAGCCTTCCTGCCAGTTATTATTGGCGCAGCTTTAGTTACAAAGTCGAAGAGTACCCGAAAGCGAAGCTTGTGTTGGAAGTCTACACACTAGGATCTCGAGAGGAGTTTATTGGTGGTTAAAAAACTCATCATCTCATTACTTGTCATGGCTGCGGCAGGAACCGCTTGGGCGAACCAAGATCCAACGGCACCACTTGGCTGGGAAAAGCCTGCGGTTGAAACGTCAGCGAAACCAAAAGCAAAACAGTACCGACTGCCTACGCTCAACAGTATTGTGTGTAAGCCAAGTACTGCTTGTGTCGCGATTATGGATAACAAGCTTGTTGAAAAAGGCGAGCTATTTAAGGGTTATCGCGTCGCGAGCATTAATAGTGAATTTGTAACTTTAAAGCGTGGTAACCGTCAGTGGGACCTAGAGCTTTTTGGTTTAAACGTAAAAAAATAATAACCAGAGCCTGATCAGATATGCGCAAATTAGTTGTAGGAATAACGATTGCTTCTTTAATGGGATGTTCAATGGGTCACCGTGACCCCGTGGAAGTCAAAGAAGCACTCAATGAATCTATCAATCAAGCGAACAGCCGCACGTTAGAAGAAATTCCTTCTTCTGTCGAAGCGGACCTGATGCCTAACTTAGACTCGAATGTTGCTTCAGAGCAAGGCACCTCGAAGCGTTTCCGTATTCAAGCGAATGCGGTCGATGCACGAAGCTTTTTTGCCTCTCTAGTCAAAGGCACTGAGTACAGCGTGGCGATTCATCCAGCGGTACAAGGTAATATCACCGTCAACTTGTCAGATGTTACGTTGGATGAAGTCCTGAGCGTTGTACAGAACATGTATGGCTATGATGTGGTGAAGTCTGGCAAAGTTATTCAAATCTACCCTGCTGGTATGCGTACGGTAACCATTCCTGTTGATTACCTCCAGTTCAAACGCTCTGGTCGATCATTGACGAGCATTGTCACGGGCTCAGTGACCTCGGCTGGTACGTCTAATTCTGGCGGTAGCTCAGACAGTTCTGACTCATCAGACTCTGACAATGGAAGTAACAACGGCGATAGCTCGACGACTTCTACGGGCGGTACGCGCATCGAAACCATCACTGAAAGTGACTTCTGGCCGATGCTGCAGCAAGCCGTTGCGAATCTAATTGGTTCAGGCAAAGGACAAAGCGTTGTCGTAACACCACAAGCAGGAGTGATTACGGTTCGAGCGTTTCCAGATGATATTCGAGAAGTCCGTGAGTTCTTAGGTGTATCGCAGGAGCGCATGCAGCGTCAGGTCATTCTTGAAGCTAAAATTCTAGAAGTGACGTTGAATGATGGCTACCAACAAGGCATCAACTGGTCGAACTTATCGGCGTCAATTGGTAACTCGGGTAGTGTCGTCGTGAACCGCCCAGCGTCGGCATTACCACCGTTGGATGCGATTGGCACGCTATTGGGCGGCCAAACCAACGTGACTATCTCTGATGGCAACTTCAATGCTGTGTTGAGTTTTATGTCTACGCAAGGTGACTTGAACGTTCTTTCGAGCCCTCGTATTACCGCAGCCAACAACCAAAAGTCGGTCATCAAAGTGGGTACCGATGAGTATTTTGTTACCGAGTTATCGAGCAATGCAGGCAACGGTGAAAACTCAAATGCCGTTCCAGAAGTGGAATTGACACCATTCTTCTCAGGTATCTCTCTCGATGTGACTCCGCAAATTGATAACAAAGGCAATGTGTTCCTGCATGTTCACCCTGCGGTTATTGAAGTCTCGGAAGAAGTGAAGAAATTGAACTTGGGCGGTGAGTTCCAAAACATCCAATTGCCATTGGCAAAAAGCTCTATTCGTGAATCTGACTCGGTTATTCGTGCTAAAGATGGCGATGTTGTGGTTATCGGCGGTTTGATGAAACAGCAAAATCGTGAGCTTGTTTCTAAAGTCCCATTCTTAGGCGATGTGCCCGCATTGGGGCATTTGTTCCGCAACGTAAATAACGTGACTGAGAAAACAGAATTGGTCATCTTGCTAAAACCGACCGTAGTTGGTGTGAACTCTTGGCAGAAAGAGCTAGAGCGCTCTCGTGATCTGCTGCAAGAGTGGTTCCCAGATGCGCAATAAGCGCGGGGAAAGCTTCCGTTTTTCAATGAGTTTGTGATTCGAGTATGTACTTGTCACATTTTGGATTTCGAGTTCAGCCTTTTTCGCTAACCCCAAACACAGAAATGTTCTTGGGGTTAGTCCCTCACTATGAGGCGATCCAAACCATTTTAGCCGCTGTGCAAATGGGAGAAGGGGTGATTAAGGTGACGGGAGAAGTCGGCACCGGAAAAACCATGGTGTGTCGTAAGTTAATTGAGCAGATTGAATCTGAAGTCGAGCTGATTTACTTACCCAATCCAGTTTTGAATGGAGAGCAGTTGCAGTTTGCTGTCGCCAGAGAGTTAGGCATCGAGAACGATGACCCGCTACGTATTGTTTCTCTCATTCAAGAACACCTGATTCAAGTGCATTCTGCGGGAAAGAAAACCGTCTTGATCGTCGATGAAGCGCAAGCTCTTTCTCCACAAGCTTTAGAAACATTGCGTCTGTTCGGTAACCTAGAAACGGAACAAGATAAACTCATTCAACTGGTGTTATTCGGACAACCTGAGTTGGATGAGCGGTTAGCCAGCCACGAGCTAAGGCAGTTTCGTCAACGTATTACGTTTAGTTGTCAGCTGCGTCCTCTTTCTATCGATGAAGGCGTGGCTTACATCAATAATCGTTTAGACAAGGCAGGCAATGGAGCGCACATTTTTTCTATTGAGCAGAAAAAAGCGATTTGGCGTTCATCCATGGGGATTCCACGTTTGATCAACCAAATTAGCCACAAGTCGTTGCTTGCGGCATTTAATGATCGTTGCACACTATTAAAAAATCATCACGTTTACGCAGCTATGCACGATACGTTTGATGCCCGTAAACCTAAGTTTAAAACACCCGTATTTTGGGGATGGAGTCAACCTTGAGTGCCATCAATAAAGCATTATCAGAACTCGCTGAAAAAACATCACCGTCAGAGCTTACTCGTGCGGACATTCCCAACGTTTCACGCAGTAAACCTTGGCTTTGGCTCGTTGCTGGTTTCTCGTTAAGCCTTGCGGTGGGCGGCTGGGCGGTCTCTCGCGGTCCTATCCCTTCAGGCGAGCTTTCATCTGCTCAAACAGAAACCATGCCATTGTCGTCAGTGAATGCTTCGTCAATCACATCATCAGAGCGTACTCATTCGCCAACGAGTAAAATGACGCCCGAGACAGCCCATGTGGTTTACACGAAGCCAGTGACACAACTGGCTGCGCAACAGCTTCATATGCCTGAGACTGATAGGTTCACGCCAAGAGCGGAGGTAAATGCGGTCTCTGAAGATGCAGTGCTACTCGCACAAGTGGCAACGATGCCAAGCGATGAGCAATCTAATCACGTAACCCGCACAACAGCAGAAAACAGTTCAATGCGTATTGAGCAGGTTGAGCTTACGCACCGCCAGTTATCTCTTAAAGCGGTTAGCCGAGCGGAAAAAGCACTGGATGCTAACGATATGCAAACGGCGTTGTCGGCTTATGCTGAGGCGTTACGTTATGAGTCAATGAATGCAGACACGCGTCAAAAATTATCGGCGTTGTACTTTGGCAAAGGCGACACGCGTAAAGCGTATGAGATTATCCAAGAAGGCATCAACCTTGACACGAACAACCAAGTACTTCGCTTGGCTTTGTCTAAGTTGCTAGTGAAAGCCAATCAACCTGAAGCGGCGCTGAGTCCGCTTGTGCATTTGCCTCCAATACCAAGTCGAGATTACTTGGCGATGCGTGCGGCATTGGCACAAAAACACAAGCAGAATGATATTGCGCTTGAGAGTTATCAACTCCTTACTCAGCGTGAGCCGGAAAATGCGCGCTGGTGGCTAGGTTTAGCGATTCAACAAGAGCGCGCGCTGACGTTTACCGCCGCGATCAACTCTTACAACCAAGCTCTGGGTAAAGTTGGCATTTCGAATCAATCGCAAGCGTTTATTCGTGACCGTTTGAGCATCTTGAAACAGCTGGAGAATGCACAATGAAAATTCAGTTGAGAAAACGCTTAGGCGATCTTCTGGTTGAAGAAGGCATCGTCTCTGAAGAACAAATCCAGCAAGCACTGAACGCACAGCGTAGCACCGGGCAGAAGCTAGGCGATGCGTTAATTGATCTCGGCTTTATTACTGAGAAGCAAATGTTGGACTTCTTGTCCCAACAACTTGGTTTGCCATTGATCGATCTTGGTCGTGCCCCTGTGGATGCGGAAGCGGTACAGATTCTACCTGAGGTACACGCACGTCGCTTACGTGCGATGGTCGTTGCTCGACATGGGGACACGTTGCGCGTTGCTATGAGTGACCCTGCAGATTTGTTCATCCAAGAGTCACTGATGAATTTGCTAGGTGAATACAACCTTGAGTTCATTGTGGCTTCAGAGCGCCAACTCATTTCAAGCTTTGACCGCTATTATCGCCGCACCAAAGAAATCGCTTCTTTCGCGGAACAGTTGCATGAAGAGCATAAAGACGAGCAAAGCTTCGATTACGGTATTGATGGAACCGACAGTGAGGAAGTTACCGTTGTAAAGCTGGTTAATTCCATGTTTGAAGATGCGGTACAAGTCGGGGCATCGGATATTCATATTGAGCCAGACGATCAGATATTGCGCTTACGTCAGCGTATTGATGGTGTACTGCATGAAACCATCCTGAATGAAGTGAATATCGCATCGGCTTTGGTTCTTCGATTGAAGTTGATGGCGCACCTAGACATCTCTGAGAAGCGCTTGCCACAAGATGGCCGATTCAATATCAAAGTGCGTGGTCAATCAATCGATATTCGTATGTCGACGCTACCAACGCAATACGGGGAGTCCGTGGTAATGCGTCTGCTTAACCAGTCTGCTGGTTTGCGTCCATTAGAAGAGTCAGGTTTGCCGCCAGATTTGCTTGCTCGTTTACGTCGACAGTTGGCTCGTCCGCACGGCATGATCTTGGTGACGGGGCCGACAGGTTCAGGTAAAACCACCACGCTTTACGGCGCATTAAGTGAGCTCAACGAACCTGGGAAAAAGATCATTACAGCAGAGGACCCGGTTGAATATCGCCTGCCTCGCATCACTCAGGTACAGGTAAACAGTAAGATCGATCTGACTTTCTCGCGTGTGCTTCGAACCTTCTTGCGTCAAGACCCAGACATCATTCTTGTTGGTGAGATGCGTGACCAAGAGACGGTAGAAATTGGTCTACGAGCTGCACTAACGGGTCACTTAGTATTGAGCACTCTTCACACCAATGATGCTGTCGACAGTGCGTTACGCATGATCGATATGGGCGCACCGGGTTACTTGGTTGCTAGTGCGGTCAGAGCTGTGGTGGCGCAGCGTCTTGTTCGCCGTGTTTGTCCAGATTGCAAAACAGAAGACCATCTAGACGAGTCACGCCAACAGTGGTTAGCTGGGCGTTTTCCAAACCAAGTAGGGACCACTTTTTATAAAGGTGTAGGCTGTCAAAACTGTAACTTGACTGGTTATCGAGGCCGAATTGGTGTGTTTGAAATGCTCGAACTTGAGCAAGAAATGATGGATAAATTGCGCGCCAATGATGCGGTTGGCTTTGCCCAAGCCGCGCGTCGCTCAGAAAACTATAAGCCACTGCTTGCTTCTGCAATGGGACTGGCGCTACAAGGTACCGTCAGTTTGGATGAAGTGATGACCCTAGGTGAAGGTGACGCTTCTGGTAAGACTGATCCCATTTTCATATAGGTAAGTGAATGCCAACTTTTCGTTATCAAGGCCGCACGCTAGACGGCTCATCCACTAACGGCAAAATCGAAGCAGTGAACTCAGAGGCTGCGGCGGAAGCATTGATGAACAAAGGGATCATCCCGCTCAATGTGCGGTTAGAGAAAGAGTCGGCAAAAAGCCAAATGAGCTTGTCTAAGCTATTTGTGCCAGCCATTCCATTGGAAGTGATCATTCTTTTCTCTCGCCAGTTGTTTAGCTTAACTAAAGCGGGCGTACCGTTGCTGCGTTCTATGCGTGGCCTGCTGCAAAATTGTGAAAACAAACAGCTCAAAGAGGCACTGGAAGATGTCGTTTCTGAACTGAGTAATGGCCGAGGTTTGTCTTCTGCGATGCAGCAACACAGCAAAGTATTCAGCCCACTGTTCGTTTCTATGATCAACGTAGGTGAGAATACGGGTCGACTCGATCAAGCACTATTGCAACTGGCGAATTACTACGAGCAGGAACTCGAGACTCGTAAACGCATCAAAGCGGCGATGCGTTATCCGACGTTTGTCATTATCTTTATCACTATCGCCATGTTTATATTGAATATCTTGGTGATCCCTGAGTTTGCATCGATGTTTACGCGCTTTGGTGTTGAGTTACCACTGCCGACGCGTATTTTGATCGCGACTTCTAATTTCTTTGTTAATTATTGGGTGTTGTTGATTGTGGCAATGATTGGCGCGTTTGCGGTTTTCAGAGCCTGGGTGGCGACGGCTGATGGTCGGGAAAAGTTCGATAAGTTTCGGCTTCGGCTTCCAATTGTGGGCGATATCGTTAATCGCGCGCAGCTTTCCCGTTTTGCCAGAACCTTCTCGTTGATGCTTAAGTCAGGCGTTCCACTTAACCAGTCTTTAGCTTTAGCCGGGGAAGCTCTGGGGAACCGCTTTTTAGAAAACCGAATTCTTGAGATGAAGTCCGCAATTGAAGCGGGTAGCACCATTTCAGTAACAGCCATCAACAGTAAAATATTCACCCCATTGGTGATTCAGATGATTGCAGTAGGTGAAGAAACCGGTCGTATTGATGAGCTGCTGCTAGAAGTGTCGGATTTTTACGATCGAGAAGTTGATTACGATCTAAAAACACTGACCGCAAGAATAGAACCGCTACTTTTGGTGATTGTCGCAGGCATGGTCATGGTGCTAGCACTGGGTATCTTCCTGCCAATGTGGGGAATGTTAGACATCATCAAAGGCGGCTAATCGGTGGTTGAAAATCAAAGTCGAGCGACGCTAATCGTTTTTGGGGTAATTGCTACCATCATTGCTGTTGGCTTGGCGGTCAAATTACGTCCTGTTACCGAGCAGGCGCAAGTGACCGGAGCGAAGTTGGCGAGAGTTTGGATGCAAGATAGTGTTCAGCGTTATCGTCAAGCTTGGCTCGTAAAAGGCGAGCCAGAACATATGCTGATGGATGGTTTTAATCTCACCATGACTGAGGGCGGGCTAGTGTCTCCCTTTACTCAACAAGGTGTTTTAGATTGTGGTTATTGGCTAGCAGTGCATTATCCACAACGTAAAATAATGACCAATAAGTTAATAGATATCAGTGGAGCCATCAAAACTGATCGTTATGTCTGTCACTATACTTATGAAAATGGTCAGTCGATTGTAGTTATTTCAACAGCTAATCAACTGAAAATAGACGTCGAAATGTCGGCGGAGTGAATTTTTTGACACCTAATCACTATAATTGGTAATGAAAGTCGGTATAATGCAATCATTACCATAAGTAAGACTCTGTAATAGAGGGTAAACAATAATGTGTTTTTCTCATTGCAGCATGAACTGAATAATGGCGAATCGTCATTCTGCTCAAGCGGTAGATACAGTATCCACTTCACGGTCAGTTTTAGTGAACGTTGCTGCCCCAAACCGTTTTGACAATATCCAAAATGGTCGCGTGACCTAAACGAAACTTTGCAGTTGTACTGCATACTTACATAGAGAGAGTAAACAATGAAAAGACAAGGTGGTTTCACCCTTATCGAATTAGTAGTGGTAATTGTAATCCTAGGTATTCTAGCGGTCACTGCAGCACCACGTTTCCTTAACCTGCAAGATGATGCTCGCGATTCAACGCTAGAAGGTCTTAAGGGAGCTATCAATGGTGCTTCTGGAATTGTGTATGGTAAGTCTGCAATCGCAGGTATCGAAACAGCAGACGAAGAAGCAGGTACAGAGCTAGATCTTGGTAATGGTAAGAAGATCAAAACAATTTACGGCTACCCTCTAGCTACAGCTACAGACCTACAAGAGGTTGTTGATGGCTTAGGTACTGATGGTGATTTCGTTGAGAAAGCAGGAACTGCTGACGGTAAAGCATACTTTGGTATCGAGAAATACACTAAGAAATGTGTAGAATATGCGCAAGCTACATCAGGAGCAGTAGCTACAACTAAAGTAGTTACACCTGGTGAAGATAGCCTTGCTGATACAGTATGTAACGACAAAGAATCATGATCATTAAAGGCCAGCTAGTCTGGCCTTTATCTCTTTATTTTGATTAATCTCGGAATAGTTCATATGCGTAAATCATCGGGTCTTAGTGCAATAGAGTTTGTGGTTGTGCTAATTATCTTGGGTGTGATCGGTTATGTGGTATTACCAAGATTTATCAGCTTTGAGCCAGAAACTTACGAAGCGAAGTGGGAGCAAACTAAGCAGACCGCAGAGCACGTTTCTGAGACGCTAAGCAACAAAGAAACTTACGATCGAATTGAAGAAGAGATTGGTCGTTCAAAAGGGCAAAATAACTAGATATTGGTTATTTGTTCGTCTGTTCACACTTCGAATCGAAAAATTATAAACCTATCATTAATCTCATAATTTCATCGTATACTTATCTTGCTTGTTCTAAGCCTAAGGTTGGGTTATGAAAATTCGCAGCTCTGCATTAGGGTTCACGTTAATGGAGTTAATCCTCGTGATTGTGCTCCTCTCTATCCTTTCACTTTTTGCAGCCAGCCGTTTTGTGGGCTCAGGCAGCTTTTCTGCATATGCATTACAAGAACGCGTGATTTCTGTGATTCGCCAAGTACAAGTGAATCGTATGCAGTCGAATGTTGCAAGTCCTGACAACAATTTTCGTTTACAAGTTTCTAGCTCATGTGTTGGCTCGGTTGCTGCCTGTGCACTAACAGGCAGTGCACAAGATGCTCGTAGTGACGTAGTTATTGATAAATCCGCAAAGTTTTCACTGACCAATGCCGTAAATAATCCAATCGAGTTTAATTTGTTGGGTAATCCTATAAATTCTGCGAGTGGTGGAGTTTCAATCCTGATTGAAGATAAACATGGTCGAAGCCGCTGCCAAGTTGAAATTAATACTCAAGGTTATGTTTCAAAAGGTACATGCTCATGAAGAAATCTAGTGGCATGACTTTAATAGAAATGATCATCGCAATTGTTTTAATGGGTATTGCGATGGTGGCGTTTACTTCTTTTCTTGTCCCTCAAATTCGAGATTCAGCCATTCCTCATTATCAAACTCGCGCTGCCGCCTTAGGCCAAGGTTTTATGTCTCAGATATTGGCGCGTGGTTTTGATGAGAACAGCGACTTTGATGGCGGCCTATTACGTTGTGGGGAGAACTCGACTTCCTGCACCCTACCGGCCAATCTTGGTCCTGACTCTGGTGAGTCTATTCCCGAAAACTTTGACGATGTTGATGATTACATCGGTTGTTGGAGTACACCAACGACAGTTGCTCAATGCCAAGGGACCAGCCGGGGTAATATCTCAGATGTTTTGGGGGGAAGCAGCGAGAATAAATACCGAAACTTCCGAGTTGAAGTCGGTGTGGTATATGACAATCTGACTGCTACACCACCGACAGGAATCACTAACTATAAAAAAGTCACGATTACGATTTTTGCTAGTAACACTCAACCCCTCACACTGACTGCAATAAGAGGTAACTACTGATGAAAGTTCGTGGTTTCACCTTAATGGAAATGATCGTCACCATCGTAATCGGCAGCTTCATCATGCTTGGTATTGCGGGTTACGTACAGCTAGGTATGAAGGGATACGCAGACACGATTGATCGCCAACGAATGCAAACGCAAGCGCAGTTTGTGCTAGAGAAAATGTCGCGAGAAATTCGTCACGCAGTCCCAAACAGCTTTCATGTCCCTACCGGAACTACCAATTGCTTGGAGTTTATGCCGATTGAATATTCTGGTTTTTACACGCTGACGAATAACAATTTAGAGTTTCTGTTAGGCAATGACTCTACATTGAATCCTATTCCAGCGGATCGTTGGATGGTGATCAATCCAAGTCGCTATGAAGATTTGCAATCTGCCTCTCCTCAGAGTTTGGCGATTGGCAATCTAGCGAAAACTGGTGATGTTTTTATTGTCAGTGGTGCAGCTAGTACGATTGGCGGGTCTTCCATTTCGAGCCGTCATTATATCTATCAAGATAACTCTGAAGTACGTTACTGCTTCGACAATGGTCGAATCACACGGAATGATATTACTGTCGCGGACAGTGTAGATACTTCCGTTAGCGATATGCATTACCTCGAGCCAACACTTCAACGTGGCGGTATCGTGCATATCAATTTAGAGTTCACTCAAAATGGGGAGCGTAGTGTTTACCAACAAGACGTACAGGTGCTCAATGTTCCGTAAAAAAGCTCTGCAAGGTAATGTCCTGATCGTCGTATTGTTCGTCATCATTGTGATGGGCTATCTAGCCGCATCTTTAATGAAGGTGAGTTGGTCAAACCAAAGTACGTTAACCAGAGAATTCTTAGGAACGAAAGCTTGGTTTATTGCGCAATCTGCCAATGAGTGGGCTCTAACCCAGCTCTATCCTTTAAACGACACTACTCCAGATGTGGCCGATTTTTGTGCCAATACGGTAAGTGGCGCTACACCAAATGTTACACAAGGCACTAGTTGTCAATTACGTGCTATGACATGTTCAAACATTGGTACCTTTAATGCAGGTACCTCTGAAGCTGAATCTCTATTTAGGGTGCAAGCCACAGCAATTTGTGGTTCCGGGGTTGCACAAGTACAGCGACAACAAGAGATTTGGGTTAGGGAGTAAATGAAATAATGAAAAAAATAATATTAATCATAATTACACTGCTTGCTTGCCTGCTTAATGCTGCTGCACAAGCTGCTACTTGTGACGTGTGGGGAAATAAAGACTTTACTGTAACCTTTAATGTGGTTGGCCCAGCATCAAATAGCTATGTGTATCTCGATCATAGTGGTTCACATCCTCGAGAAGTACTTTGGTATAATGGCTACGAATATGGCAATGCAAACTACTACTTTGATGAGCCTAATTTACTAGCAGGCCAACCCTATAATATTCGTCTTGAGCATCAAGTTAGCCATAATTCTGGAACGTTAAAATATTACCGCAAGTTTGCCGGAGACAGTGAATGGCAACTCATTGACGTTAAGAATGATGTAGATTTAAAAAATGGTAAGTTGACTTTGTATGATCAGGGAAGCCCGAGTCAAGTTGATTGTAGCGGTAGTACTCCCGATCCAGTAGAGCCTGAAGTGCCAGATGATGTATGTCAGTACTTCCCTCAGCCAATTCAAGGGATGAAAGGTTACACTGAGAACACGCTTAATGTACCAAATAAAAGTGCGCGTGCGCTCGGGTGGTCTGAAGAGTACAAGAGCTACTATACAGTCACAAATAAAGAAGATTTATTTTACTACTCTCCGAATGCTCAACAGCCGAATAAACCTCAGTATATTTTGGCGGGTTTTGATAAAGCGAACGTAGATGATGCTCGAGATAGATTGTATCGTTCCCCTATTTGTGGAAGTGATACGGGGTGTGATGTCGGTAATAATGATGCGCATCTAGAGGCGAGAAAAGCGTCTGAACCTACAGGTGTTCCTACCGACTTTGGTGACCGTTCATTATCGTTAGAGGCTCATAATATCGGCTATAAGTGTGACAATACTAACTTGTGTAGTGCAACACGCTACGATGTAAACGGTAAGAGTGGAATCGAGATTAAAATCGAAAAGAATCTTGATAGCTTATGGATAAGTCAAAACAACTCACTTTTTGAGCAAGTAAAGGTGATTTTACCCGACGGTACCAACATTCGTAATTTTAAAGCAGAAGCGGGGCCGAGCGATGACTTGAGAATTGTTATTCCTCAAAATTCGACAGTAACTTTTGGTAGTTGGGAGCACGTTGGTCACACAAAGTACTCTTTTTATAACAACTCAAGGATTAATGTGAGTGGTAGCTCGGTTGTTTTCTCGAACCCTATTGATGTGACAACAAGCTACTATGCAACGATTTATGCACCAAATGCTACGGTTAACTTCCAAACCAGATCTGAAAAATTTTATGGGTTTATTCTAGCTGATACTGTTAATTTCAATAACCCGATAACAGTTTATGGCTCCATTACTGCACGTCATCTTACGATGAAAAAGAAAGTTGTGATTCAGAAGCCTGATTACTCTTGTCCGGTTGAGCCCCCAGCACAACAATGTAATTTACTTCCAATGGAAGACTTCAATGCCAATGATATCAGCAACTGGTCTGTTATTGGCTTTGAGCAAAGCATCAAACCTACGCCATCTGGTGGTCGATTCGTTTTAAACTCGTCTCAAAAAAATCAAGCAACAGCATCGGCATACAACTATCTATTCCCTTCGAAAGATAACTACCTTGAAGTGGAGTTTGACCACTATGCGCACTCCGGCTCTGGGGCTGATGGTGTGGCATTGGTTTTATCTGATGCTAATGTGCCGCCACAAACTGGGGCATTTGGTGGTCCACTTGGCTATGGTGTGAAACCTAACATACAAGGCTTTGCTGGCGGTTGGCTTGGGTTTGGTATCGATGAATACGGCAACTACTCAAGAGAAGGTAGCTTTGAGGATAGTCATTACCGACCAGGATTTAAGCCAAATACAGTCGCAATTCGTGGTTCTGGGATTAAGAACGGGTCTGGGCAATGGATGGGAGGTTATCGCTATATCAAAGGTAACCACAATGTTGGTGACTTAGATAGACGCCGCGATCCAAATCATAGATACAAAGTTATCATTGATTCTAAACAACAAGGTAAAGTCTACATTACGATTCAGCGTAAGATAGGTAGTGCGAACTCTTGGACAACATTGATCTCCAAATTTGATGTTATGAGAGGTTTTGGACAAACCACGCCTCCAGAAAATTTCCGCGTGTCGATTACCGCCTCGACTGGTGACATTACCAATGTACACGAAATGGATAACTTCCAAGTTTGTGCCGATAAATATCAGAAAATAACGGAAGGCATTCACCACTTCGAATTTGATTACGCTGGTACTGGCAGTATTTGTCAGGCGTCCGAGGTAACACTACGAGCATGTATGGATACTTCTTGTTCGAAAACGTACCCATCTTCAGTATTGAGCTCGAACCCTGGAGCAACGGTTGACCCTGTGACGGTGTCCTTATTGCCGCAATCGGATTCTCTTGTCGCATGGGAAGGGGGAGATCGTGTTACGTTCTCTGACTCTGTTTCGTTGAAGCTACAAGCGTTCCAATCAGGCTCAGCAAAACTTGGAATTGCAAGTAGCTCGGTTCCACAGTTTGGTTTTGACGGAGCGAAGTGTCGTATTGCTGGTGGCCCGCTATCTGAGCAAAACTGTAATATCGTATTTAACTCTGCGGCGTTGGGTGTAACGGTTCCAGATAAGGTCGCTGGTAAGCCATTCTTCAATACCAAAGGACAGGCACAATATAGCAATCAAAGTTCGCCTTATTTGGAGTTTTGTAGCTCACCAAGCCAACAAGGCGGTGACGGCGAAAATCGAGATGTTCAGTTATCCATTGAAAGAATCGAACCGACAAGCAATGCAGTATCAGTTCCCGCTTATGTCTCTTTCAAAAAGAGAGATGGTTCTTTCAGTAACGAGGTTACCGTTGGGACAAATACTGTTGAGGTTGCTGATGTCTACTTTAATAAGCAAGGTAAAGCTTACTTCAACTTAAAGTATCCAGAGGCAGGAAAAGTCGCGCTGAAGGCGAAAATAAAAGATGAAAAGGATTCGTTAGGACAGAATAGCTTTGTGAGTTTTCCTGCATATCTCAAATTGACGGTTGATGGTGGTCTGTGTGGTTCAGGCTCTTGTAGCCAGAAACTTGTTGCTGCTGGAGAAGAGTTCACGATGAAAGTGACGGCTTATCAATTTGGTGATGACAAGAAGCCAGCACAAAACTATCAACAATCAGGTTTAACGATTAGTCATAAAGTATCTTACCCGCAGTTTGATAGTGCGATTCCTGGCACTTTAGGGACGACCACATATGATCATATCAATCTAACTAATGGTACGGGGTCAGTGACGCAAACTGTGTCCGAAGTTGGTGCTTTTGATTTTACGATTACACCACCTGAAACGTATCTCGGCAGTAAAGCTTTCACCATTACGCCAGCAGAGGAAAATATTGGTCGTTTCTACCCTAAGTATTTCCGAGTTGATGAAGCGAAAGGAAATCAATGGGCTTACCCACATAAAGAAAACTTTGCTTATATGGGACAAGGCTTTGGCGTCGAGGAGTTTTATGTTGAGGCATTAAATGCGGATAAAGGCGCTTTAACAAACTACGCCTTCTTCTCTGGTGGCTTACAAGCAAAGTTTGGTTTGAAAGATACTAGCTCTTATCAGCCTCGCTTTATTTTGAACAAAACCTATACGGGGACTTGGGTGAATAATGGTGCTGCTTATGTCACTTCAAGAAGTCTAGGTAAGTTTACTGGTTCAATGACGGATGGGTTAGAGCTATTAAAGGGTTCTGGCTCAAGTTACCCAGATGGTCCGCTCAACTTTAACGAGAACGCGAAAGACACGGCGATATCAATCAAATCTGCGGATGATAATAAGGATCCAGTATCTATCGATGGTAGTGAGGGAGTGTTGCCTACTCAGCCCGACATCCGCTTTGGTCGTGTTGATCTAGATGATGTTGGTGGTAACCAAGGCACGACATTACATGTGCCACTCCGAGTTGAATACTGGAATGGTAGCCGCTTTATTGCTAACCCTGATGACAGCCAAACTAAAGTGTTTGGAGAAATTGAAGATGACTCTCAGGTGCACATTTGGCCGAAAGATAATAGTGCAAAAGATGTAATTCTAGGCGACGGTGGGACCGTTTCCTCAGGTTCTTCTCGTTCTGTAACTGCAACGCAAGCTGAATCGTATCGTCAGCAAACGCGCGTTTGGTTAGATCTTGATGATTCAAAAAATGGCTTACCTTGGCTCAAGTACAACTGGGATAATAAGAAAGCTGGTGAAGAAAACCCATCTTCCGTCGTCACCTTCGGTATTCACCGTGGTAATGACCGTGTGATTTACCGTGGTGAGCCTGGGTTAACCGGACAGTAACAACTTAGGTTTTTGCCCTTAAGTTAGGAAACTGCAAGAAATTGAGGCTTTCTGCTCATGTTTGTGTACCAATACCTTGCTGTGACAGCGAGGCATTGGTACATTTAGAGCAATTTTTGTCTTCTATATTTTTGCAGGATGAGCGAAGAGTATGTTTAAGAAACTTCGTGGCATGTTTTCTAACGATCTATCTATCGATTTAGGTACAGCCAACACTCTAATTTACGTAAAAGGGCAAGGTATTGTCCTTGATGAACCTTCTGTAGTTGCTATTCGTCAAGATCGTGTAGGTTCTGCAAAAAGCGTTGCTGCAGTCGGTCACGCAGCAAAACAGATGCTTGGTCGTACACCTGGCAACATTTCCGCTATCCGCCCAATGAAAGACGGCGTAATCGCTGATTTCTACGTAACCGAAAAAATGCTTCAGCACTTTATCAAACAAGTGCACGATAACAGCATCCTAAAGCCAAGCCCACGTGTTCTTGTTTGTGTTCCTTGTGGCTCTACCCAAGTTGAGCGCCGCGCAATTCGTGAATCAGCACTTGGTGCTGGCGCGCGTGAAGTTTACCTAATCGACGAGCCAATGGCGGCAGCAATTGGTGCAGGCCTGCGCGTATCTGAGCCGACAGGTTCAATGGTGGTTGATATCGGTGGTGGTACAACTGAAGTTGCTGTTATCTCTCTAAACGGTGTGGTTTACTCATCGTCTGTACGTATCGGTGGTGACCGCTTTGATGAAGCGGTAATTAACTACGTACGTCGTAACTACGGCAGCTTGATTGGTGAAGCCACGGCTGAAAAGATCAAACACGAAATCGGTTCTGCTTACCCTGGCGATGAAGTTCAAGAGATTGAAGTTCGCGGTCGCAACCTTGCAGAGGGTGTGCCACGCAGCTTTAGCCTGAACTCAAACGAGATCCTAGAAGCGCTTCAAGAGCCGCTATCTGGCATCGTCTCAGCAGTCATGGTTGCACTAGAGCAGTGTCCACCAGAGCTTGCTTCAGACATTTCTGAAAACGGCATGGTTCTGACTGGTGGTGGCGCGCTACTGAAAGATCTCGATCGTCTATTGATGGAAGAAACCGGTATCCCTGTGGTTATCGCGGAAGATCCACTAACGTGTGTTGCGCGTGGTGGTGGTAAAGCACTAGAAATGATCGACATGCACGGTGGCGATCTGTTCTCTGAAGAATAAAGGTTTAGGTGAAGCTCATGTCGGGCTTCACCTTCATTTCTGCTCTCTCTGTAATTCAAACATGCTCCATACCTAAAAGTATTTATTTAAGTATTTTTAGGTTGCCAAGTAAGGCTCAATAATCATGGAAGCAATCAGGTCAAAAACAAGATGAAACCGATTTTTGGCAGAGGTCCGTCTCTGCAATTACGTCTGTTTTTTGCTGTCATCGTGTCGGCGAGCTTAATGCTGGCTGATAGTCGTCTAGATACGTTTTCCAACGTCCGATACTTATTGAACAGTATGGTTGCCCCCATTCAATACGCAGCCAATTTGCCTCGCAGCATGTTCGATGGCGTATTTGAACGTTTTAATACTCGTCAGGCATTAGTTGAAGGCAATCGCAACTTAAAGCGAGAAGTGCTACGCCTGAAAAGCGAGCTGATCTTGCTCGATCAATATAAAGAAGAAAACCAACGTCTACGCAAATTGTTAGGTTCTTCATTTGTCCGGGATGAAAAGAAAGTCGTAACAGAAGTGATGGCGGTTGATACCTCACCTTATCGTCATCAAGTGGTGATTGATAAAGGACAAATAGACGGTGTGTACGTCGGACAGCCAGTGATCAACGAAAAAGGCATTGTTGGTCAGGTCACGTTTGTCGCAGCGCACAACGCACGTGTTCTGTTGCTAACGGATGCGAAAAATGCGATTCCTGTCCAGGTGATCCGTAACGATATTCGAGTGATCGCGTCGGGCAATGGTGAAATGGATGAAATCCAACTGGAGCACATTCCAACCAGTACTGATATTCAGGTTGGCGATCTATTGGTGACATCCGGCCTAGGTGGGATTTACCCAGAAGGGTACCCAGTCGCGACGGTTACCAATGTGGATCACGATACGCGCCAAGAGTTTGCGTCAATCAAGGCTGAGCCAGTTGTAGAGTTTGATCGTTTACGTTACCTACTGCTGATTTGGCCGAATGAAGATCGTCAACACAAAGTGCTGCGATCCAATGTGGATGAAGGGCTAGAGCAAGAAGAACAAGAGGTAACTGATGGCCAATAATGTAGTGAGCAGCCGAATGGTGATTGGTGTCAGTTTCTTCGTTGCGCTGGTATTGCAAACCATTCCGTGGCCAGGTGTGTTGGATGTTTTACGTCCATCATGGTTGTTTCTTGTCACTTGTTATTGGGTGTTGGCACTGCCGCACCGAGTGAACGTTGGAACCGCGCTAGTGCTGGGCTTATTATGGGATATCTTGATCGGTTCAACGCTTGGAATTCGCGGCATGATGATGTCGATTGTCATCTATCTGGTGGCGTTGAATTTCCTGTTGATTCGTAACATGGCATTGTGGCAACAGTCGATTTTAATTGCCTTTTTTACTGCGTTATTGGAAGTTTTGATATTCTGTGGGGAATATTTGAACCAGGACGTAGTATTTAATCCATTATCTCTGTGGACGGCGGCAATAAACTGTATACTTTGGCCATGGATGTTTTTATTAATGCGACGAGTTCGTCGTGCATGGCACGTAAGGTAAAGCGGTGAAGAAAAGCTTATCTCTCGTTCTCGCTTCGGGTTCTCCGAGAAGAAAAGAGCTGCTTGCTCAACTAGGTTATGACTTTGAGATCGTATTGCCTGATATTGAGGAAACCAAACAGGCTCATGAGCAGGCACGAGAGTACGTGCTGCGTCTTTCTTTGGAAAAAGCTCAGGCAGGCTTAGCATTAGCTAAGCCTGATTCCGTTGTATTGGGCTCTGACACGGTCGTAGTATGCGATGACCGTGTGTTAGAAAAACCAAAAAGTTTTGAAGATTCAAAGCGTATGCTTACTGACTTATCCGGTCGTCGTCATCAAGTGATGACTGCGGTGAGCGTCGTATCATCGGAACAACAACATTCAGTGGTCGTCACCACTGACGTGTGGTTCAAACAACTGACTCACGAAGAAATCGAACAATATTGGCAGTCAGGAGAGCCATGCGATAAAGCTGGAAGTTATGGTATTCAGGGACTCGGAGGGCGATTTGTCACCCGAATCGAAGGCAGTTATCACGCTGTAGTAGGCTTACCTTTGTTCGAAACCGATCAGCTAATTCAAGAATTTTTATAATTGTTTTGAGGTGTGCACATGAGTGCAGAATTGCTGCTTAACGTGACCCCGAGTGAAACTCGTGTGGCCATGATTGAAGGTGGAGTACTACAAGAAATACATATCGAGCGCGAATCGCGTCGTGGCATTGTGGGCAATATATACAAAGGCAAAGTCAGCCGAGTACTGCCAGGTATGCAAGCGGCTTTCGTCGATATCGGTTTAGATAAAGCGGCGTTTTTACATGCGTCAGATATTGTCCCGCATACCGAATGTGTGGCAGAGAACGAAAAACAGCAGTTTCAAGTCCGTGATATCTCTGAGCTGGTACGTCAGGGGCAAGACATTGTTGTACAAGTGGTCAAAGATCCGCTCGGTACGAAAGGCGCGCGTTTAACGACGGATATCACCTTACCTTCGCGTTATCTTGTTTTTATGCCGGGGGCCAGTCATGTCGGTGTTTCGCAGCGTATTGAGAGTGAGAAAGAGCGCGAGCGTCTGAAAAAAGTGGTGAATCATTACTGTGATGAGCACGGTGGTTTTATCATTCGTACCGCAGCGGAAGGCGCAGATGAAAAAGAGCTTTCTCAAGACGCGGCATTTCTTAAGCGCTTGTGGCTAAAAGTCATGGAGCGTCGTTCAAAATACAAAACACGTTCAACGCTTTACGGTGAACTTGGTTTAGCCCAGCGCATTCTACGTGATTTTGTCGGCACAGAGCTAGATAAAATCATGGTCGACTCCCGCCTCGAATATGAAAACCTGAAAGAATTCACTTCTGAGTATGTACCTGAGTTAACAGACAAGCTTGAGCTTTACGAAGGTGACAAGCCAATCTTTGACATGTACGACACCGAGAATGAAATTCAGCGTTCTTTAGAGCGCAAGGTTGAGCTAAAGTCGGGGGGCTACTTGATCATCGATCAAACTGAAGCCATGACCACCATCGATATCAACACTGGTGCATTTGTTGGTCGTCGTAATCTTGAAGAGACCATCTTTAATACCAACATTGAGGCAACGCAAGCTATTGCTCGTCAGCTGCGTTTGCGCAATCTCGGCGGCATCATCATTATCGACTTTATCGATATGGCGTCTGAAGAGCACCGTCAGCGAGTGCTTACCTCATTGGAAACCGCACTGGCTAAAGACCGAGTAAAAACCAACATCAACGGCTTTACTCAGCTCGGCTTAGTCGAGATGACGCGTAAGCGCACACGAGAAAGTATTGAACATATCTTGTGTTCTGGCTGTCCTACTTGTGAAGGCCGTGGTAGCGTGAAAACGGTTGAAACCGTGTGCTTTGAGATATTACGCGAGATTACTCGTGTAAACCGTGCTTACGACGCCGATAATTTTGTTGTGTACGCATCGCCGTTTGTTGCTGAAGCGCTGTTGGGTGATGAGTCTCATGCATTGGCTGAGCTCGAAGTATTTATTGGCAAGCAAGTGCGAGTTCAGGCTGAGCCCCTGTACATTCAGGAACAGTTTGACGTCGTAATGATGTAATTTGGAACATTTGTGAATTCTGGTGTTAACCGTTTTGGGCGTTTTTGTGCGTGGAGTTTAGTTACTGTACTGGTGTTATTGGCCATATTAGTAACCACACTGCGCGTCACATTGCCACAACTTAACCACTTCCAAGATGAGATCAAAACCTGGGTCAAGCAGGACACAGGTTTTGACTTTTCTATCGCCAACGTCGCAGGGACGTGGCGCAATAATCACCCCTCCATCGCGCTACTCGGTTTAGAAGCGAACCTGCCGAATATTCAGGATGCACGCTTTGCCGTTGAAGAAATCCAAATTGAATTCGATCTCATTCAATCTCTTTTGCAACTCAAACCGGTGGTCGCAGACCTCACCATTCATAACCTCGCTCTGGATATTCACACCGTAGACATTCTGCCGACCTCTAGTCGTCAAGAGCAGGAGCCGAGTGTGGATAAGAGCGAAGTGAAGCTCATCGACCAACTCGACTCACTTCTTTTACGTCAGTTTGAAGACTTTACTATTACCGACTCACGGATTTGGTATAAATCGGTATCTGGTGAGACTCGCCGTTTAGATATCGAGCAGCTCCGTTGGAGCAACCAAGGCAAGCATCACTTAGCCGAAGGCACCGTGAACATTGCCGATGTTCGTCTGAATTCATTGTTAGTGAGCGCTAACTTTAAAGACCATGGTTCGCTGCGTGATGTGTCTGGTGAGTTTTACGTAAGTGCCCAAGATGTCTCAGTGACGCCTTGGTTAACCACTTACATGCAAGAAGAGTCGGGTGCTGAGTCGGGTAAGGTCAGCTTAAACACTTGGCTGACGCTGAAACACAGCCAACCGAATGATGCGTATGTTGAACTATTACCTTCTGAGCTGGTGTGGAATGAAAACGGTCGTCATGAGCTGTTTATCGAGTCAGGTATTTTCAACCTTCGACCAGATAAACAAGGTTGGAAAGTAAATGGTCACTCACTTCGGATCCGAACCGACAACACCCCTTGGCCGGAATTAGACGCAGCGTTTGATTGGCAACCGAATGGTTGGACGCTCAACCTTTCTCAACTCGATATCGAAGCACTTATTCCGCTCATCAAATTGGCTCCAGAGTCAGAATCGACCAGTGACCTTATCAACAAATTGGCACCGAAAGGCCGAGTTGAAGATGTTCGCTTGTCCATGAACGGTGGTTTAGACACGTTACGCTACTCCGCGGAACTGGATGAACTTGCGATGACGCAATGGGAACTGCTACCAGGATTCCATCATGTACAGGGCAGTGTATCTGGTGATTTAGATCAGGCAAAAGCGAAAGTAACCGTCATTGATGATGTATTTCCGTACGGTGATGTATTTCAAGCTCCGCTGAATATCAAACAAGGTGAAGTCGATATTATCTGGCAACAAGATGTGAGTGGCTGGCGCTTGTGGTCTGATAAAGTGACGGCAGCGACACCGGATCTTCAAGTACTAGGAGCATTCCGTCTTGATTTTCCAAAAGAACAAAGCCCATTTTTATCGTTTTATGCTGAAGCAGATCTCTATAACGCAGGTGAAACATGGCGTTACCTGCCGACTCTGGCACTTGGACAAGACTTAACGGATTACCTATCGACTGCGATTCAAGGCGGTAAAGTGAATACGGCTAAGCTGCTGTGGTATGGCGAGTTAGGGGATTTTCCTTACAAAGATCATAATGGCATGTTTCAGGCGTGGGTCGGTTTAAAAGACGCGAAATTTAGCTTTGATACGGCGTGGCCAACCATCACTGATCTGCAGCTGGACTTGCTGTTTGAAAATGATGCCATGTATTTGGATTCAAAGTCCGCTACGCTAAATGGTGTCCATGCCAAGCGTATTACTGGGCGAATCCCTGAGTTGGCGGAAGGTGGACGCATTGAGATTGAAGCTAAAGCGAGCGCGCCGGGCAATGAAGTTCGTGACTACATGATGGCGACGCCATTGGTGGACTCGGTCGGGGCAGCGTTGACGGCGCTGCAAGTGAGTGGTCCGGTTTACTCTGAGTTCCAGCTCAACATTCCGTTTGATTTTGAAAAAGAGTCCCATGCTTGGGGTTATGCCGATTTAACTGAAAACCGTGTCGATATTGAAGCGCCGCCAATGACGCTGGAGAAAGCCACAGGGCGTATCCACTTCGATAATGATGTGGTCACCACATCGGGTTTGTCTGCAGAGTTGCTTACCCAGCCTATCTCCCTCGATTTTCGTGGTGAGAGTGCGGAACAGGGCTACAATGTGACGATTAATACATTAGGGGATTGGGACGTTGAGCCTCTCAAACCTTATGTTGGTGAGCGTTGGTTAAAGCTTGTTTCTGGACATGCGCCGTGGCAAATGGACATTGACTTACAACTTAATGATGTAGGCTTCACCTATCAACTTGATGTGTTGGCGCAGCTAAATCGTTTAGCGAGTCAATATCCCTATCCGCTAGCGAAACAAGTTGGCGAGTCCGGGCAAGCAAAACTACAGGCATCCGGCAACCAAGAAAGTATTTCAGCAAGACTACAGATACCAAATGCTAAGTATCAAACCGAGATAGATATAACTGGCGATGTACCTGTTCTGACGGCGACTCATTTAATGGTCGGCAAAGGTGGTTTCAGGATCAGCCCTATTGTCGGACACGATGCATCAGTGCGTGTCGGTGAGCTTAATTTAGACCAGTGGGCAGAGCTGGTTCAGGGCTCAGAAAGCAAGCCGTCATCGTCTGTTTTGGCAAGCATGAAGACGCCGAGTATTCCATTGCCTACACGGATTGATGTTGAAACGCCTAACTTGCAGCTTGGTGGGATTGAGTTTCATGATGTGGACTTCTCCGCAAGCAAAAAGAATTTGAGCTGGCAACTCGATGTGGACAGTCAAGAGGTTAAAGGTAAGGCTAACTATCTGAAGCCGTATGACTTATCGGTCTCTTTGGAGCACTTGCACCTGTATATTCCAGGGTTTGAAGAGATGACCAAAGAGCGCAGCTCGCTCTTTGCCAGTGAAGACCAAAACGCGCCTTTGATTACCAATTTTGACCGCCAGTTTCACGCTGAGATGCCAAACTTAACTTTGAACATCGATGATTTTTGGTTGCAAGGTTACAAAGTGGGGAAGGTGAATGTTGATTTGCAGCGTCGCGAGAACAGTTTGGAGTGGAAAAATATCACCTTTAGCAGCGGCAAAAACCGCATTGATATGAGCGGTTGGTGGGATCTGACAAAAGAGAATAGCCATTCCAACTTAACCATGAAAATGAAAGGTGATAACAACACTGATCTTATGGAGCGCTTTGGTATCACATCGGGTATTCAGCAGGCACCATTTGAGATCAATGCCAATATGGAGTGGGACGGCGCGCCTTGGTCGATGAAGACACAAACCTTGCAAGGGAATGTCTCAACGGAATTTGGTAAAGGCGTGATCAGTGAAGTCAGTGGTGCGGCACGCTTGTTAGGTTTGTTCAGCTTGGATTCTATCATCCGTAAGATGCAGCTCGACTTTACCGACGCATTCGACAAAGGCATGGCGTTTAACTCGATCACAGGCACGGGCAAAATCCAAGATGGCGTATTTATCACCAACGATATCGTGATGGATGCGTTAGCAGGGGAAATGCAGATCCGCGGCATCGCCAATATGAACAGCAGAATGGTCGATGCGGAAGTGAAGTTCACCCCAGACATCACATCAGGCCTACCAATGCTGACCGCGTTTGCAGTAGCGCCACAAACCGCGTTGTATGTTTTAGCCATCTCAACAGTGATTTCTCCGGTGGTTGAGGTCTTCACTCAAGTCAATTATGAAGTGAAAGGTCCACTAGATTCACCAACGGTGAAAGAAATTTCGCGAAGTAAAGGTGAATACAAACTGCCAGAAAAGCTGCGTGAACAGGCCAAATAACTCACCGACTAAAATGGAATAAGGAGGAAACACATGGAACGTGTTGGCATTATTCAAATGACATCGGGTCCAGATATCACTGCGAATCTGGACTTTATTGAAAAACAGTGTGCTTTGGCGAGTAAGCAAGGTGCCAAGCTTGTCCTTACCCCTGAAAATACGGTGCTGTTTGCCAACCGCGAAGCGTACCATCAACATGCAGAGCCACTTGGGAGTGGCGTGATTCAACAGCGGCTCTCTGAAATCGCAAGAAAGAACCAGTTAACACTGATTGTCGGAAGCATGCCCATTCAAACCGCAAAAGGTGTCACGACCACAACGCTTGTATTGCCGCCGCACGGTAAATGCATTGCTCACTATGACAAACTGCATATGTTTGATGTCGACGTAGCCGATGGTTATGGTAGTTATCGTGAGTCGGATACGTTTATGGCGGGTAATCAAATTGTAGTGGCGGAAACCGATATCGGCAGCGTTGGATTGAGCATTTGTTACGATCTTCGTTTTCCTGAGCTTTATAAAGTATTACGCCAAGAAGGCGCGGATATCATTGTGGTGCCTGCTGCGTTTACCGCTGTGACGGGGCAAGCTCACTGGGAAGTATTATTGCGAGCTAGAGCGATTGAGACACAATGTTGGATTTTGGCGAGCGGACAAACTGGAACGCATCCATGTGGACGAAAAACATGGGGACACTCAATGGTCGTTGACCCTTGGGGACGTATTCATAAACAGCTTCAGGATGAAGTAGGCTTATTGGTGACAGAGATAGATTTGTCACAGAGCCAACAAGTAAGGCAGAATATGCCGCTGACTCAACACAGTCGCTTTCAAAATGAATTGAGACGGAAATAAAAGAGCTAACTATGAGCACAAACCAAATAGAACAGGCACTCCTTGCCCCAAATGGTCTGACAGAACAAGACATTGCTGACACGCTTGCCAGCATTGCGACGCGCCAGATCGATTATGCGGACATTTACTTTCAGTCCAGCTGGCATGAGTCTCTGGTTCTAGAAGACAGCATCATCAAAGATGGCTCTTTTAACATTGATTGTGGTGTTGGTGTCCGCGCCGTAACTGGCGAAAAAACAGGCTTTGCCTACTCTGATCAAATCCAGCCTGAAGGCCTGAAGCAGAGTGCAATGGCGGCGCGCGGTATTGCTCAGCAAGGGCAAAATGGCAAAGTTCATGCGTTTAAACGTACGGAGAACCAAGCGTACTACGCGGCTGTGAATCCACTAGCTGGGTGGGAAAAGCAGCAAAAAACAGAATTGCTCAAATCTCTAGATGCTTATATCCGCACTAAAGAACCATTGATTAAAGAAGTCTCGATCAGCATCAGCGGTGTGCATGAGCAGATGCTTGTTGCGGCAACAGACGGTACTTATGCAGGCGATATTCGTCCTTTGGTACGTTTGTCTATTAGCGTGCTCGCTCAAAAAGGTGAACGACGTGAACGAGGTAGCGCTGGTGGCGGTGGCCGTTTTGGTTACGATTTCTTTTTAACGGAAAGCAATGGTGTGAAACAAGCTTTCCATTATGCAGACGAAGCGATTCGCATGGCGTTGGTTAACCTTGAAGCAGAAGCCGCGCCAGCAGGCATGATGCCAGTGGTATTGGGCTCAGGTTGGCCAGGCGTATTGCTACATGAGGCGGTAGGTCATGGCTTAGAAGGTGACTTTAACCGTAAGGAATCTTCGGTTTTCTCTGGCAAAATGGGTCAACAAGTGACGTCTTCACTGTGTACCATTGTTGATGACGGTACATTAAAAGACCTTCGTGGTTCACTGAATGTGGATGATGAAGGGGTGAATGGCCAGTACAACACGCTTATCGAAAATGGTGTGCTGAAAGGTTACATGCAAGACAAGCTAAACGCGCGGTTAATGGGTGTGAACCCAACAGGTAACGGTCGTCGTGAGTCGTATGCACATTTGCCGATGCCGCGTATGACCAACACCTACATGCTTCCAGGTGAACATACGCCAGAAGAAATCATCTCGACGGTAGAAAAAGGGTTGTATGCGCCAAACTTTGGTGGCGGTCAGGTGGACATTACTTCGGGTAAGTTTGTGTTCTCCGCATCGGAAGCGTACTTGATTGAAAATGGCAAAATTACGCGCCCTGTTAAAGGTGCGACGTTGATTGGCTCTGGTATTGAAGCTATGCAGCAAGTATCAATGGTCGGCAACGACCTAAGTATCGACAAGGGCGTTGGCGTATGTGGTAAAGCAGGTCAAAGTGTGCCAGTTGGTGTTGGTCAGCCGACCTTGAAATTAGACTCACTGACGGTGGGTGGTACTGAGTAACTCATTAAAATCGTTATAAAAAGAGCGCTCATTAGAGCGCTCTTTTGTTTTTGTAAGTCGATGTCGACTACAGGTTCTCTTCGGCAAACTCTGCCAAGCGGCTACGAACCACGCCGTTAAGGTGAATATTCGCGCTGCCTTCAAAGTTCTTGAAGCGTTCAACCATGTAGGTCAAACCAGAGGTCACAGGGGTGAGGTAATGGGAGTCAATCTGCGCCAAGTTACCGGAGCAGACGATTTTGGTTCCTTCGCCGCAGCGGGTGATGATGGTTTTGATTTGTGAAGCGGTGAGGTTTTGACACTCATCAAGCAGCACAAACGCATTTTGAATCGAACGGCCACGCATAAAGTTGATCGATTTAAACTGAATGTTGGCTTTATCGCAGATGTACTTCAATGAGCCTTCAGTGCAGTGATCGTGTTTATGTAGCGCTTCCAAGGTGTCGGTCACCGCCGCTAACCACGGCATCATTTTCTCCTCTTCTGAGCCGGGTAGGAAGCCGATGGATTCACCGATATCTGGCGTGTTACGAGTCACGATAATTTTATCGAACATGCCTTTTTCAATGGTTTGCTCCAGTGCTGCTGCCATGGCTAATAGCGTTTTACCACTACCTGCTGCACCAGTTAAAATCACTAGGTCAATATCCGGGTCAAGTAAGGCATCCAACGCCATTCCTTGGTAGATGTTTTTTGGTGTGATGTCCCAAGCCTTACGGTGCATCATGCGTTCTCGGCTCAGGTCGAGTAGCGTTAATTTGTCTTCATTGATGGTTTCCACGCGGCCAGCAAAGTCGCTGTCTTCATCAATCACATATTGGTTAATAAAGGTTGGTTCAAAAGGTTCACGACTGAGCTTGTGATAGGTTTTTCCGCCCAGCGCATAACTTTCCACTTCCTCAATATCACTCCAGAAATCCCCCTCACGCAGTTGAAAGCCTTTGGTGAGGTATTGAATGTCGTCAATCAGTTGATCGGTTCGGTAGTCTTCAACAAAACGTACGCCAGCGCCTTTGGCGCGCAGACGCATGTTAATGTCTTTCGTGATCAGTACCACTTCACGTAGTGCTCGTTTGTTTTGCAGATAAAGCACCGCATTGAGTATGCGGTTGTCACCGGCTTTGTCGGCGAAGGCTTTGACGGTTTCCTGCAGTTCGAAATCCGCCAAAATGGAAATGGTGCCTTGGTCGGGGCTGTCTTTAGAAACAGGAATACCTTCAGAAATTTCATCGGGCGTTGCTTCTTTAAACAAATCTTCCAAAGCGCGAATAGCCACGCGAGCGTCTCTTGCGACATCGCGTTTGCTGTCTTTGATTCGGTCGAGTTCTTCCAACACGGTCATGGGGATAACGACATCGTGTTCTTGGAAAGAGAAGATGGCAAAGGGTTCATGAAGAAGAATGTTGGTATCAAGTACAAACAGTTTCCGATCGGTATCGCCCATAGCGTCTCCTTGCCGTAATACGGCTCTGCATGCGAGTGGTTAGGTCGTTCTCAAATAGGTGTGAAGCGGCCTAACTCTGATTGCTTGCAATAGAGGTTGTCGGGCTGATGTCGGTTAGTGTGCAACCGAGTAGCAAGACAACTTACTGCAAACCCGTGTTGATCCTAATCGTGTACTAACGCGCTTAAATCATATGCAATGGTTTTAAACGCCCCTCACTAGAAGTATACGTAATATTTACGTTCTACAACTTAATAATTGGCATGAGTATTTTACAATTTGATTGCATTTATAGTTTGGGAAAAAAAGTTTCCGCTTGATGCGGTTTCGGCGTGACCTAAATCACAGCTTCAAGTAAGATTAGCGACCTTTTTCTACGTATAGGCTACGTCCGATTTATCATGTTGAGCTGGCTTAAAAATACTCAGTTCATACTAGAATGACGAATGCTATCGGCATAGCAGAAGCCAGAATCAGATCTAAACTATTATCCATGCCTACGGGCATGAGTAGACCAACAAGAAACACGAATCAAGAACTAATAACGAGGTAGTCAATTCATGACATTTGCTTTGGGGCAGCGCTGGATTAGCGATACGGAAAGCGATTTAGGTTTAGGTACCGTTGTAGCAATGGATGCTCGTACTGTGACATTGATGTTTGCAGCGTCAGAGGAAAACCGAGTTTACGCACGTAACGATGCACCTGTTACCCGAGTCACCTTTAACGTTGGTGATGTCATCGACTGCCAAGAAGGTTGGTCTCTAAAAGTTGAAGAAGTACTGGAAGATGAAGGTCTATACACCTATTTCGGTACTCGTGAAGACACGCAAGAAACCGCCGTTGTTCTGCGTGAGATTTTTCTGAGCAACCAAATTCGTTTTAATAAACCTCAAGATAAGTTGTACGCCGGTCAAATCGATCGCATGGACAACTTTGTTCTGCGTTACCGTGCGCTAACCAACCAATTTGAGCAGCATAAGAGTCCAATGCGTGGCTTGTGTGGTATGCGTGCAGGTTTGATCCCTCATCAGCTTTATATCGCGCACGAAGTTGGCCGTCGCCACGCGCCACGCGTATTACTGGCGGATGAAGTGGGTTTGGGTAAAACCATCGAAGCGGGCATGATCATCCACCAGCAAGTTCTGTCTGGCCGTGCAGAACGTATTTTGATTGTGGTGCCTGAAACACTGCAGCATCAATGGCTGGTTGAGATGATGCGTCGTTTCAACCTGCATTTCTCTATTTTTGACGAAGAGCGTTGTATCGAAGCATTTGCGGATGCAGAAAACCCATTTGATACCCAGCAATACGTGCTGTGTTCTTTAGACTTCCTACGCAAGAGCCGCAAGCGTTTTGAACAAGCACTGGAAGGCGAATGGGACCTATTAGTTGTCGATGAAGCGCATCACCTTGAGTGGAGCCAAGATAAACCGAGCCGTGAATACCAAGTGGTAGAAGGTTTAGCTGAACGCACTCCGGGCGTACTGCTATTGACGGCAACGCCAGAACAGCTTGGTCGTGAGAGCCACTTTGCTCGTCTGCGTTTGCTGGATCCTGACCGTTTCTACGATTACGAAGCGTTCGTCGAGGAAGAAGAACAATACGCGCCTGTAGCGGATGCGATTACTTCACTCTTCTCTGGTGAAAAACTGCCTGATGAAGCGAAAAACCAGATCACTGAGTTGCTGTCTGAACAAGACGTAGAACCACTTTTCCGCATTATCGAAAGTGAAGCGGACGAAGAAGCTAAAGCGTCAGCGCGCCAAGAGTTGATCGACAACTTGATGGATCGTCACGGTACGGGACGTGTTCTGTTCCGTAACACACGTGCGGCTATCAAAGGTTTCCCTGCGCGTAACGTGCATCTGATGCCAATGGATATTCCACCGCAATACACCACGTCAATGCGTGTTGCTGGGATGATCGGCGGTAAGATGAGTTCTGAAGCACGTGCGATGAAGAACCTTTACCCGGAAGAAATTTTCCAAGAATTTGAAGGCGATGACGCAAGCTGGTGGCAGTTTGACTCGCGCGTGAATTGGTTACTTGAAAAGGTAAAAGAGAAGCGCAGCGAGAAAATTCTGGTGATTGCCTCTCGTGCAAGTACGGCTCTGCAATTGGAGCAAGCGCTGCGTGAGCGTGAAGGCATTCGTGCGACCGTCTTCCATGAAGGTATGTCGATCCTTGAGCGTGACAAAGCAGCCGCTTACTTTGCGCAAGAAGAAGGTGGTGCACAGGTTCTTATCTGTAGTGAAATCGGCTCTGAAGGTCGTAACTTCCAGTTTGCCAACCAATTAGTCATGTTTGACTTGCCGTTCAACCCTGACTTGCTTGAGCAACGTATCGGTCGTTTGGACCGTATCGGCCAAAACCGCGACATCGACATTCATATTCCTTACCTGAAAGGTACCTCGCAAGCCATTCTTGCTCGCTGGTTTGATGAAGGTTTAAACGCTTTTGCAGAAACTTGCCCAACAGGCCGTGCCGTTTACGATAAGTACTCTGATGATCTGATTGAAATCCTTGCTTCTGGTGACACCAGCACGCTAGATGAGATCATTGAAGCGTCAGCAAAAATGAATAAAGAGCTGAAATCCCAATTGGAGCAAGGCCGTGATCGCCTGTTAGAAATGCATTCAAATGGCGGAGAAAAAGCACAACAAATCGTTGAGAAAATTGAATCAACCGACGGCGATACCAATCTGGTCACCTTCGCACTTTCTCTATTTGACACGATTGGCTTGAATCAAGACGACAAAGGTGAAAACGCACTGATTGTGACCCCATCTGAGCACATGATGGTACCAAGCTATCCAGGCCTGCCATACGAAGGAGCGACGATCACGTTTGATCGTGATACGGCTTTATCTCGTGAAGATATGCACTTTATCAGTTGGGAGCACCCAATGATCCAGGGTGGTATCGATCTTCTGATGAGTGAAGGGGTGGGGACGTCTGCGGTATCTCTACTGAAAAACAAAGCGTTACCAGTCGGGACCATTCTTCTTGAGTTGATTTACGCGGTGGATGCGCAAGCGCCAAAACGCAGTGGTATCGCGCGATTTTTACCGAAAACGCCAATCCGTTTGATGATGGACTCGCGTGGTAATGATTTGTCTGCTCAAGTGGAATTTGAAAGCTTTAACCGCCAGCTCAGCCCTGTAAACCGTCACTTAGGCAGCAAGTTGGTCACGTCGGTACAGAAAGACGTACACCGCTTGATCGAAGCGGGGGACAATCTTATCGAAGCGAAGGTTGAGGAAGTACGCAAGCAAGCTCATCAAGATATGCAGCATAGCTTGAATGCAGAACTTGAGCGTTTGCAAGCACTGAAAGCGGTAAACCCCAATATTCGTGACGAAGAAATTGAAGCCATTGATGCACAAATTAAGGAGCTCACTGGTTACATCAACCAAGCTCAAGTGCAGCTCGACTCGCTACGTTTGATTGTGGTAAGCCACAACTAAGTAAGCATTTATTGTTCATTAAAAAAGGTCTTCAGTTGAAGACCTTTTTCTTTATTTGCGGTTTAGTTTCTTTATGCTAAATGCATTACTCACTCATAGCTAACTCATTTACATCAACCATTTCCACCAGATAAATACAGCCAAGAAGCCAAACAAGTAAATCAGCCCTGCAATCGACAACCACTTCAATTTAGGTCCAACAGCCAAAGGTTCAGGTAACTCGGTTTTGCTCACTAATGTGTAATTTAGCAGAGCAAAGAATGGCGTGGTCATAAAGGCGAGGATCATCGCAAAGTTCAGCATAGGCAATAACGCAGAAGCCCAGAAAACCACAATACATAATGCAAGTAAGGCGACCACCAGCATGATCGCTGACGTGGCTTTAGGGTTAGTGTCTGGTTGTGAGCGCAGTAGACGTTGAGAGTCAGAAATAACGCGTGAGTAGCCATCAATAACGGTAATCGTGCTGCCAAAGATACAGAAAAACGCAATTACCGCGATTAAGTAACGAGACCATTCGCCAATTGTTGCCGCATATAAGCCAACCAATTGGTGGGAGAAGCCAACGCCAGAGCTTTCAAGCGCAACGCCAGAGCCATAAAGCATCAAAGAACCTAATGATACAAAGATAATGGCAAGAAAAGCCGTGCCAATATAACCGACGTTAAAGTCAAATAGAGCAGAGCGGTATGTTACTTCTTGCTGGCTTGATTGGCGTTTTAGCCATGCTGAGGTTAAACAGGAGATCTCTATCGGTGCAGGCATCCACCCCATTGTCACAACGATAAAACCAATAGCCGCAATAGACCAAGGTGACGGCGGCTCGAAGTTGGCCACTTGTTCAACAGGGTTACCAAAGGCGATAGAAACAGCGAGTAAAGTCGCGATGGTTAACACCGACATGATCACTTTAGATAGCGTATCGAGCGCTTTGTAATGGCCAGCAAATAATATGATCAGGCAGGTGACAATCACAATGATGCTGAGTGATGCCATTGATAGTGAAAACGGAATGAAGTAGCCCAGCAAGCTAGCGCTAAACATCAACAAAGCGGCGGTATTGATGACGGCCGATACCACGCTCAGAAATAGAAATAGCCATAGATAAGGCCGACCTAATTTCGCGTAGCCCTCAACCAAGGTGAGCCCTGTCCCCATGGTGTACTGTACGCCCGCTCGGAAAAAAGGGTATTTAAACAGGTTTACGAGCAGAATCAGCGCCGCCAATTGCCAACCATAAATCGCACCAGCTTTGGTTGATGCGACGAGGTGAGAGCCACCGACCGCAGCAGATGCCATTAATATGCCGGGGCCTAGCGAACGAAAAAATAAGGAAAGTTTGGATTGGGGTTTATCTATAACGGCGGAGTCCATTGCTTATTGTCCTTTTTATCTTATGTATCTTTCTAAAGAGATACATACCGCAGTGCATGACAAGCTGAGCGCTCGCCCTATACTGCGCAACGGTAATGTCTTTTAAATGCTGTGTTTTGATGTATTTATTTTAAGTATTCTTTGCGAATATCATGCTGTGTGCATCTAGCACTCTATTCAGTTATGCGTCTTGTTGTCAAACTAAATTTACAACGTGCTATTTTTAGTTTTTATGCTAAAGGATTGACTTTGTTTTATTGGTTTGAACTTTTCTTCAGCACCCTGCATCTGGGTGCTATTTAGGTATATAATCGCGGCGTTTTTATTTTGTAGAGATCTCCCATGGCAATGCTTGAATATACCCCTCCCACCGACCCTTGGGTCGATATCGTTTTTGAGGATGACGACATTCTGGCAGTGAATAAGCCATCAGGATTGCTGTCTGTTCCTGGTCGCCTTGCAGAGCATTACGACAGCATGTGGAGCCGCCTCAAGGAAGTGCATCCAGAAATCCAAGTAGTGCATCGCTTGGATATGTCGACATCAGGGCTGATGCTGCTGGCGAAAAATAAACCTTCGGAGCGAGCATTAAAAAAGCAGTTCCAATATCGTCTCACCCACAAGGTGTATTACGCACGTGTTTGGGGGCATGTCGAGCCGCAAGAAGGGAATATTGACCTTCCATTAATTTGTGATTGGCCAAACCGTCCGCGACAAAAAGTATGCTTCGACGACGGCAAGCCATCTCAAACTTTATTCCAAGTGGTGAAGCGTGAAGTGCACCCAGATGGCACCCATACGACCGTTGTGCGACTACTGCCCATTACTGGTCGATCGCATCAGTTGCGCGTGCATTTGATGGCGATTGGTCATGCAATTGTGGGTGATGAGTTTTATGCAACTGAAGAGGCGTATCAGTTTTCAGAACGTTTAGAGTTGCACGCTGCGGAGCTAAGTTTTTATCACCCAGCCACGGATCAGCTGAGCAGTATTTTTGTACCTTGTGACTTTTATCCTGGAGCCGAGGCGGCGATCTTTAACTATTTTTCGCCAGAACGTACATTGCCTGATTATAAAACGTTGCCACACCCTTAATGCCAATTGCACTCAACAACGGTTCTTTCTAGTTCGCTATTTCGTTACTGTGGTTGATGTATCCTGTCTTTCAGCCGTGAACAAGGAGTTGTTATGTCTTTGCCGACCATCGTATTTTTGGACCGAGCGACCATCCCAGAACATATTGAGATCCCACGACCTAGCTTTCAGCACCACTGGCGTGAGTACGACTTAACCGCGCCAGAGCAGGTAATAGAAAGGTTAGCAGATGCAGATATCGTGATTAGCAATAAAGTCCTGCTTGACCAAAATATATTAGAGCAACTACCACAATTGCGGATGATCGCGGTTGCCGCGACTGGTTTTAATAACGTCGATGTGGACTACTGTGCTAAGCATGATATTGCGGTTGCCAATGTACGTGGTTACGCGACGCGTTCGGTGCCTGAGCACGTGATTGCGATGCTGTTTGCTTTACGCCGAAATTTATTTGGTTACCATCAAGATATTGCCGCTGGCGAATGGCAGCGTAATAAGCAGTTTTGCTTTTTTACGCACCCAATCGGGGATATAGGTGGTAGCACGCTAGGTGTTATTGGCAGCGGCGCTTTAGGGCAAGCGACAGCACAGTTAGCTGATGCGCTAGGCATGCAGGTGATCTTTGCTGAGCGTAAAGGTGCATCAGAATGCCGACCTGGTTATGTGCCGTTTGAGGAAGTATTGAAACGCTCTGATGCGTTGACTTTGCACTGTCCGCTCAACGAGCATACTCAGAATTTAATTGGTCAAGCAGAGTTGCAACAAATGAAGTCCAACGCCATTCTAATTAATACGGGGCGTGGAGGCTTGGTGAATGAGCAAGCGCTGGTGGATGCCCTAAAGCAGGGAGAAATCGCTGCGGCTGGCTTTGATGTCTTTACCCAAGAACCAGCAGATGAGAGCAATCCGCTGATTGCCAATATGGGTTTACCTAATTTGTTACTGACACCGCATGTTGCATGGGGCAGCGACTCATCGATTCAACGTTTAGTGGAAATCTTGATTGAGAACATTAACGCTTTCGAGCGCGGAGAGCGTATTAATCGCTTGGTGTAACGCTGACATTTAAGTAAAAGATAAAAAAGCAGACATCATGTCTGCTTTTTTCGTTAATTGAATGCTCGTTGGAATAGAACCGTCGAATTAAAACTCTTCTTCGTTCAGACCTTTTAGGATCTGGAAGATTTCGCGGTACGCTTTTGCTGGTTTCCCTGCTTTTTTCTCTTTGGCTGCTTGGCGAGCCAATTGGCGTAGACGCTGACGATCCGCCTCTGGGTACATTTCCATTACGTCATCAATGGCTTTGTCACCTTCTTCCACCACGCGATCACGCAGAGCTTCAAGTTTGTGGAATACCGCCGTTAATTGAGAGTGCTTGTTACGAATCTTATCCAACGCCGCTTGGATTGGCTCTGGATCTTCATAACGCATCAACTTACCAATACGTTGTAATTGGCGACGACGTGCTTCGTTTTTAAAGCGTTGTGCGTCTGCAATTGCTTCTCGCAGGTCTTCGCTCAATGGAAACTTTTCGAGAACTGCAGGTTTGAGGCCGACAAGCTCCTCACCTAGCTTTTGCAGTTCTTCCATGTCTCGCTTCATCTCGGATTTGCTTACCCAGATGATCTCTTCTTCTGGTTCCCATGGCGCTTTTTGATTCTTACGTGCCATTTCAGTTGCCTGTGTTTTGATTAATATTATGACTATTTTAACAAGAATCGTGGGGAGAAAGCGAAATTCTTGTTATCCTATTGTTCATCAAAGACAAGATGTGAAAGACAATGGATATTAAACAGCAGGTTGCTGAGCAACGTACCGAGCTAGAGCAAGCCGTCGCAAGAGCCTTAAAGCTTGCATCGGCAAAATCTGACGCCGCCGAAGTCGCAATTACCAAAAGCACTGGTTTAAGTGTATCTACTCGCATGGGCGAGGTAGAAAATGTCGAGTTCAACAGCGATGGTGCGCTGGGCATTACCGTTTATCGAGGTCAACGCAAAGGCAGTGCTTCCACGTCTGATTTAAGTGAAGCTGCTATCGAGCAAACCGTTATTGCGGCGCTGGATATTGCGCATTACACATCTGAAGATCCATTTGCAGGGCCCGCTGCCAAAGAATACATGGTGCAAGAGATCCCTGAGCTTGATCTTTTCCACCCAGACGCCCCTGATCCCGATTATGCTGCCGATGTGGCGATCGCCGCTGAGAAAGAAGCGTTAAGTTATGACAGTGCAATCAAGCAAAGTGATGGCGCGAGTTATGATAGCCACTACGGTGTAAAAGTGTATGGTAACAGCCATGGCTTATTAGCAAGCTATGCGTCTAGCCGCCACAGTACCAGCTGTTGTGTTATTGGCGTTGGTCAAAATGGCGAAATGGAGCGTGATTACAGCTACACTGTGGCACGTCATCGCGATGACTTATGGACACCAGAAACAGTGGGTCGTAAGGCGGCAGAGAATACGATTAACCGCTTAGATGCGCAGCGCCTAAAGACAGGTAAATACCCAATCATGTTTGCTGCTGATGTTGCAACTGGCTTGATTGGTCACCTTGTTATGGCGATCAGCGGTGGTAACCTGTACCGTAAATCTTCTTTTCTACTTGATCACCTTGGTAAGCAAGTGCTTCCTGAGTGGTTCAATATCTCGGAGCGTCCACATGTATTACGTGGTTTGGCGTCAAGCCCCTTCGATAGCGAAGGCGTGTACACTCAAGATCGTGAGATCATCACTGACGGTGTGCTAGCGACTTACCTGTTAACCAGTTATGCCGCACGTAAAATGAAGATGGCGCCGACAGGTCACGCTGGTGGCATCCATAACTGGTACGTGAAATCGACTGGTCAAAACTTCGAACAAATGCTCAAAGAGCTCGGCACTGGTCTTCTAGTGACAGAAGTGATGGGGCAAGGCGTGAACGTGGTAACAGGTGATTACTCTCGCGGTGCTGCAGGCTTTTGGGTTGAGAACGGCGAAATCCAATACCCAGTATCGGAAATTACCATTGCTGGTAATCTAAAAGACATGTTCAATAAGATTGTTGCCGTAGGTAGCGACGTTGAAACGCGCTCGCAAATTCAAACGGGTTCAATCTTACTGGATGCGATGAAAGTTGCGGGTGAGTAAGCTTTCCTAATTCAGAATTAAAAAAGCCTGATGTGTTCATCAGGCTTTTTAGTTTTTGCAGTTAGGTAATCAGTATTGTGGCAAGCCCTAAGAATACTGATAAACCAATTACATCCGTTACGGTCGTTAACGCCATACCACCAGCTAAAGCTGGATCGATGTTCATTTTCTTTAAGAGGATTGGAATCGTTACTCCGGCAACCCCAGCGACCAATAAGTTGGTCAGCATCGCTGCGGAAATGATTCCCCCTAGCATCCAGTTACCTTTCCAAGCGACAACAATGCCGCCAATAATCAGCGCCCACATGATGCCGTTGAGTAAACCGATCGAGGCTTCTTTCATCAACAGTTCTCGTTTGTTCGAGTCACCGATATGACCAAGAGCAAGACCACGAATCACTAGTGCGACGGTTTGGTTACCAGCGACACCACCCATGGAAGGAACAATCGTCATCAATACGGCAATGGCCGCCATCTGGTCTAGCGTGGCTTCAAACATGTTAGAAACAGAAGCGGCAGCGAGTGCGGCCAACACGTTAGCCCCAAGCCAGATACTACGTTTGCGAGCTGATTTTACAACGGGTGCGAAGGTATCTTCGTCATCGTCCATACCTGCCATACTCATCATCGAATGCTCGGCATCTTCACGGATAACGTCAACTACGTCATCGATAGTGATACGGCCAACGAGATGCTGATTCTCGTCTACGACAGGAGCAGAGACCCAGTTACGACGTTCGAACAGACTAGCAACATCTGAATCACTGGTATCGACAGTGATCGCTTCGTCAGCATCTTCCATGATGTCGACAATTTTGACATCAGGCTGGGTCGTGATCAGCAGAGTAATGGGTAGTTCACCAATCAGTTTGCTTTCTTCATCAATGACATAAAGTGCATCCGTTGCTTCTGGTAGTTCACCTTTCATACGCAGATAACGTAAAACCACGTCCACATCTACGTCACCACGAATCGTGATAACGTCGGTGTTCATCAGCCCACCTGCGGTGTCTTCTGGGTAGGACAGGGCGGTTTCGACACGCAGACGGTCAGAGGAGTCCATTTGCGACAGGACTTCGCGTGACAGGTTGTCTGGCAAGCTACGCAGTACATAAGCCACGTCATCGGTATCCATGCCTTCTGTCGCTTCTGCAAGCGCTTCTGGTGCCATTTTGGATACGAGACTATCTTTGACGTCTTCGTTCAGTTCGTCGAGGATTTCACCGTAGTCTTCAGGGTCGGTGAGTTGCCAGAGAACTTCACGGCTTTTTCGTGGAGAGGCTTCTAAAAGGTGAGCGATATCCTCAGGTTCCATGTCCTGTAACTGACGACGAACATGGACGAAGCGGCCATTTTCTAGCGCTTCTGTGACTTCTTGGAGGGCTTGGTGAGCTTGGTCGAATTCAATTTGCTCTGCCATTCATTCCTCCCAATTCCTGATATTTACAATGCGTTGAATAATAACTTAATTCTAGGCGCCTTTTAATAACAACTTATGATACTAAGCAAATTTATTTATTGGCGCAGTGAGGGGAGGGGGAGTGAGAGCTAATAAAAAAGCGAGTAAATTACTCGCCTTCATCAAATTTATCTTCGATTAAGTGGCAAACGGCATCCAGTGCTTCTTCTGCTTGCTCACCCGCAGCGTGGATTGTGACGTACTGTCCTTGAGCAGACTCAAGCATTAATAAACCCATTACGCTGTCTGCTGTGGCGGTTTTGTCTTCTTCATTGTCGATAGTGATGACCGCTTCAAAGCTCTGGGCCAGTTCGACCAGTTTGACGGCTGCGCGAGCATGTAAGCCAAGGCGATTTTGAATCAATACTTTACGACTTAACTCCACAGCTACTCCTTAGTGTTTTTCTCTAGTGAGGTATGGCGAATTTGCACTTGGTGTCCTTTATTGGCGAAGTACTCACCGATTTGCTGAGTTAAGTACACCGAACGGTGTTTACCACCGGTACAACCTATTGCAACGGTCAAATAGCTGCGATTGTTTTTCTCGAGCAGAGGTAACCAATTCTCTATAAAGTTTTCAATTTGGTATTTCAAACTTAACACCGATTGGTGCTGCTCCAAAAATGCGGCGATAGGGGCATCCAAACCCGTAAGTGGGCGCAACGCTGGTTCCCAATGTGGGTTGGGCAAGAAGCGAACGTCGAATACGTAATCGGCATCGGAAGGCAGGCCATATTTGAAGCCAAAAGACTCAAATACCATAACAAGCCCTTTGCGATCTCTGCCTTCAACACGCATACGCACGGTTTCACTCAACTCATGCAAAGATTGTCCGCTGCTGTTCAGTACAAGATCGGCATGTGCTTTAAGTGGCGTTAAAATTTCTTTCTCACGCTCGATGGCTTGGTCAAGAGATAGAGAGGTGCCACCTAAAGATAAAGGGTGGATTCGGCGTGTTTCGCTGTAGCGTTTGAGTAGCGTTTCCTTATTGGCGTCCAAGAAAAGCACGGTCACATCAAGCTCTGTTTTCAACTGCTCCAGTGTACCAGTCAGTTCTTTTAGCTTTTTAGGGATATTGCGAATATCAATGCTTACCGCAACATTCTGCTTGCTGTCAGCAATAGAATGAACAAACGCGTCCAGCAAATTCACTGGGAGGTTATCAACACAGTAATAACCTAAGTCTTCCAGTACGCGCAGCGCAATACTCTTACCGGCACCTGAGTGCCCGCTAACCACGATTAGTCGCATGATGTCCGTCCTGCTTATTGGTGAATCATGATGTCGTAAAGTTCTTCATCACTCTGAGCATTGCGCAGTAGTTTCAATACTTGCTTATCGCTCAGACGTTCTGCCATAGAGGATAGAGTCTTGAGGTGCTCTTTGCACTGTTCTTCTGGTACAAGGAGCGCAAAAAGAAGGTCGACAGGTCGATTATCAATCGCATCGAATTCAATTGCTTCATCACATTGCAGCAAGACAGCAATAGCCTTGTCGCTCGATTGCATTCTAGCGTGTGGGATCGCAATACCGTTTCCGATACCAGTACTGCCCATTTTCTCTCTGTTGAGCATGCACTCGAACAGTTCGGTAGAATCTTGGCCCGTTTGATCAGCCACGATGCGGCTGATCATTTCAAGGGCGCGTTTTTTACTCGTGCAGTGGACCGCACTCTTGGTGCAGTCCAATGACAGTATTTCGCTCAGTTGCATGATTAATGACTGTTTAGTTTTTCTTTGTGCTTATTGAGTTGGCGAACCAATTTATCTACCAGCGAATCGATCGCGGCATACATATTTTCGTCATCAGCTGATGCGTGGATTTCGCCTTGATTTATATGAAGCGTAGCTTCCGCGATTTGAGTGATTTTTTCAACTTTTAGTACAACATGTACTTGATTGATATGGTCGAAGAACCTTTCGAGCTTCTGAAACTTAGAATTTACATAGTCTTGCATTGAATCGGTAAGATCAACGTGATGGCCTTGAATATTGATTTGCATAGACTTTCCTTTTCAGTTAGTGCCTTATAATAGGCGTTTACGCTGACTTGAAGGGGCAATTCCCAAGGATTCTCGATATTTGGCTATCGTACGTCTCGCGACCTGAATCCCTTGGTCAGCCAGAAGAGCAGCAATCTTGCTATCACTCAATGGCTTAGCAGTATTCTCTGCTGCGACCAGTTTTTTAATGAGTGCGCGAATTGCTGTTGACGAACATTCTCCGCCGTTGTCAGTACTAACATGGCTAGAGAAGAAGTACTTCAATTCAAAAATGCCACGTGGTGTATGCATAAATTTTTGTGTTGTTACACGAGAAATCGTGGATTCATGCATGTCCACTGCCAAGGCTACATCATTTAGTACCATTGGCTTCATGGCTTCCTCACCATACTCGAAGAAATCTTGTTGATGTTCAACAATACATCTTGCAACTTTGAGTAGCGTCTCGTTTCTACTCTCTAAGCTCTTAATTAACCATTTTGCCTCTTGCAAATTGCTGCGGATGTACTGGCTATCCGCGCTATTGCCTTTGCCTAATTGAGCATATTGTTGATTTACTTTTAATTTTGGAACGCTATCTGGGTTGATAGAAACGGTCCATTTGCCGTTGTCTTTAAAAACGGACACATCTGGAATTACGTACTCGGTATCATCCGGTGTGATACGGCTACCGGGACGAGGATCTAACTGCTGGATAAGTTTGAGGACTTCACGGAGATCGGCTTCTTTCAGCTTAGTCTCTTTGATGACGAGCTTGTAATCACGGTTCCCCAGGTGATCAATATGATCCGCAAGAATCATTTTGGCTTCAGCAAGCCACGGTGTGTCTTCTGGGAAAGTCGCTAGCTGTAGCAGTAGGCACTCTTGTAAGTTGCGTGATGCCACACCGAGCGGATCGAACTGCTGAATACGTTTACGAACGGCTTCTACTTCGTCTAACTCAATATCTTCGTTATCGAAGCTCTCATGAATTTCTTCAGGAGATAGGGTTAGGTAACCGTAGTCGTCAACAGCGTCAATAATCGCTAATGCAATCGTACGATCGGTTTCACTGAATGGTGTCAGGTCAAGCTGCCACATTAGGTAGTCATGCAATGATTCAGTGGTTTCGCCTTGGTAGACGGGCATATCATCATCAAGAGCTAAGCCAGTGCTACCGGTATTCGCGCTGTAGACGTCATCCCAAGTGGTATCGATTTCAAGTTCAGAGCTGATCTCTGACTTCTCAATTACGTCTGAACTGTCTGGAACGTCAATGTCTGCTGGTTCGTTAGCACTGTTGCTATCAGCAGCCTCGACCGCTGATTTATCTTCACCGTTTGCTAGAGGCTCATCTTGGCCTTCTTCAACTTCCAATAATGGGTTTGAATCCAATGCTTCTTGGATTTCCTGTTGAAGATCGAGTGTCGACAGTTGCAGTAAGCGAATCGCTTGTTGCAACTGTGGCGTCATGGCTAACTGTTGACCTAGCTTGAGTTGTAATGAAGGTTTCATTCAGTGTTACTTACCTTGTAATGCTCAGAATCTTACCGTTCCTAATATAATCATAGACGGAATTGTTCGCCGAGATAAACTTGTTTCACCTGTTCATTATTGAGAACTTCTGCCGGAGTTCCCGATGCAATTAGGTGCCCTTGGCTTACGATATAGGCTTTTTCGCATACGTCCAGTGTTTCACGCACGTTATGGTCAGTGATTAACACTCCGAGGCCGCGATCGCGTAGATGCTCGATGATTTTCTTGATGTCATTAACCGAGATTGGGTCAACACCAGCGAAAGGTTCATCCAACAAAATGAATTGAGGGTTGGCTGCTAAAGCGCGAGCGATTTCCACTCTGCGTCGCTCACCCCCCGATAGTGCCATACCCGCACTGGTTCTGATGTGCTGAATGTGGAATTCTTCCAACAAATCTTCCAGCTTATCTTGGCGCTCTTCACGTGTCATTTCTTGACGAGTTTCGAGTACGGCCATGATGTTATCTTCCACCGACAGCTTACGGAAAATCGACGCTTCTTGCGGAAGGTAGCCAATCCCGAGACGCGAACGACTGTGCATCGGCAGAATACTGATGTCTTGATCATCAATGGTAATGGTGCCTTCATCTCGTGGCACCAAGCCGACAATCATATAAAACGAGGTGGTTTTACCTGCGCCGTTTGGGCCTAGCAGCCCAACAATCTGACCAGATTCAACTTCCAAGCTAACATCGGTTACGACTTTGCGCTTTTTGTAGCTTTTCGCCAAGTTTTTCGCACTCAGTACTGCCATATTAGTTCTCTATCTGATTGGGTTGCAAAATGGTCGTAACGCGCTCTTCCTTAGAGCTATCAGCGACTAGCTTTTGTTTACCAATTTGGTAACGAATCGAAGAACCTTTAATGGTGTTGTTGTCTTGTGCCAGTTGCGCTTGACCTTTCATGGTCAATTCGTCTGTAGAAATACGGTAATCCAGCTCCACAGCTTGACCACTCAGTGTCTTACCATCGTCCATCAGCTGAGAAAACTTCGCAGGTTTACCAAATGCTTGAATCTGTTTGATGGCTTCGGTTTTAGGATCGCGCGTTACCACGATTCTATCAGCATCGATATTGATGCTACCTTGCTTAAGAGATACATCGCCTTTAAAGATAACCTGGTTACTCTTCATATCCACCTGTTGGGTGTCAGAGTTAATGTAAACCGGTTGTTGAGTATCCGACTTAAGTGCCAGCGCTTGAGGCGCCGCCAATACCAGTGCCAGTAGGCTAAGGTGTAACGGTTTCATATCGACCTTGAACTTCGTCTGTCAGAGTTGCGGTATGCTGCTTTAAGTTGCCTTGCATTGCGCCTCCAGTAGTTTCAAATTGTGGCCCAACCAACATGACCTGTTGATCAGCTTTAAAATCACGATTGGTTAGATTAATGACTAACTTGTCTGTTGCCATGGTATCAAAACTCGCACCTGGCAGAAGATTTTGCATTAAGACCTTGTCATATAACGTTAAGACTTGGTCTTCATCTAACACGGCTCTTGTGGCCGTCACCTTCCATTCAATGACGCTACCTTCACGGTAAACCATCAAAGTCGGGTTATTAAAAATGGTATCTCCACTCTTAGCATAATGGTCTAAGTTCGTGGAGCGGATGATGTAACTGCGGACACCATCTTCACCATAGGTGATGTTTTCCAGTCCAGTACCACTGAACATGGGCAGTTCAGAATCTGGTGCTACTTGAATTGCGTCGTTGCCTTTTGGGGTCAGTAGGTAATAACCGCACCATGCGACAACGAAGATCAAGAGCAAATAAATAAGGCGAGTAAAACTCATATAATGAAGGCCTATCGTTTAGCTCAGTACTTCCCTGACCATTGCCTTTATTTGTGTAATAAATGATTTAAATGTTTGTGCTGATATTACATCACGCCAGCTTTTAGTAAATCGTGCATGTTCAGTGCACCCACAATTTTTTCGTCTTTACATAAAATCAGAGCGTTAATATTTTTATTCTGCATCAAGTTCAAGCCTTCAACCGCTAGCATATCAGGGTGCGCTGTGGTTGGATTTGTCGTCATGACTTCGCCAATCGCGGTCGTATGAATATCAATGCGTTTGTCTAAGGTGCGACGTAAATCACCATCGGTGAATATACCAAGCATAGCATCGTGCTCATCGACGATAGCGGTCATTCCTAGCCCTTTTTCTGAAATTTCAAGCAGGGCATCGCGAATCAATGCGTTTGGAGAAACTTTAGGTAGCGCTTCTCCAAAGTGCATAATATCAGACAACTTAAGCAGCAGTTTTCTCCCTAACGCGCCACCTGGATGAGATAGGGCAAAATCTTCGGCAGAAAAACCACGCGCTTGAAGTAGGGCTACGGCTAATGCGTCTCCCATTACTAATGTGGCCGTGGTACTGCTGGTCGGTGCCAACCCTAGCGGGCAAGCTTCTTGAGGTACCGTGATTTGCAGGTGCAAGTCAGACAGTTTTGCCATATTGGATTCTGGCTTGCCTGTCATGCTAATTATCTTGATGTTCAGGCGTTTTAATACCGGAAATAGAGACAGAATTTCGTTTGACTCACCAGAGTTAGAAATTGCGAGCACAATATCTCCAGGGCTGATCATGCCCAAGTCGCCATGTGCTGCTTCGCCAGGGTGAACGAAAAACGCAGAAGTCCCCGTGCTTGCCAGAGTCGCAGCAATCTTGTTACCAATGTGGCCTGACTTGCCAATACCCATAACGACTACTTTGCCGCTGTTGGAAAGGATCAGTTCGCACGCTTTCTCAAATTGATCATCAAAGTAGGTATCCAGCTCTTGCAGAGCAGCAACTTCGATATCAAGAACTTGTTTAGCAGCAGCGCGAAAATCAAATTGATTGGACATATCAGTTCTCTACTTATTTATCGTGGTAATTAAGCGGCCATGTTTGCGAATAAGTACACTTGATAACCTAGGAAGCATGCAAACAAGATTGCACCTTCAATACGGTTAATGCTGCGTGATTTACCCAAACACATCGCGACAAGTAACAGTGAAACGCCTAACATGACCCAGAAGTCACGTCCCATCGCGTACTCACTCAGTACCGATGGATTAATGATGCCAGGAATGCCCATTACGGCCAGAATATTAAACACATTCGAGCCAATAATGTTACCGACGGCCATGTCGTCTTCACCTTTTAAAACACCAGCAAGCGATGCTGCGAGCTCAGGTAGACTAGTGCCGATGGCAATGATAGTCAGACCGATGACAAGATCGCTCATGCCAAAATACTTTGCAATAATCACCGCGTTATCCACTAGCATGCTTGCTGCCAAAGGAAGCAGTATCAGGCCAATAACCACCCACATGATCGCTTTAGGGTTGCTGACGCCTTCTGGGATCTCTGACTCTTGGTCATCAAGAAAAACATCACCTGATTTCTGTTCTTTGCGGCTGATCTGCAACATAGCAAATAAAAATGCCCCAAAGAGTACAAACAATAAGACACCTTCATAAAAACCGAGATGGCTATTCCAAAGCAGAATACCGGCGAGTACTGTTACAGCAATCATTAATGGCAGTTCCCGGCGGATGACCGCGGAGCTAATCGACAGAGGCTTGATGAGTGCTGTAATACCTAGGATTAACGCGATGTTCGCGATGTTTGAGCCTAAAACGTTACCCACTGCAGTATCGGTTTTTCCGTCCCAGGCTGCGGTTGCAGAAACCATCATCTCTGGCGCAGAAGAGCCCATCGCAAGGATTGTCATGCCGATGACAAGAGGTGAAATACCGACGTTGCGGGCTATCGCTGCAGAACCAAAAACAAGTTTATCTGCACTCCATACGAGCAAAACAAGACCGACTATAAGCAACGCTACGGCTTCGAGCATGAGAATTCCTAAGTATTAAATAAGTAAAATGAATAACCGCTAATTTTGACCTTTTGCGGCCTAAAATGGAAGATAAACGACGAATAAATTAAAGGTTAGTAACGAAAATGTATGCAAATGTCGTTCATTTAAATCAGCAGTTCTTGTCTAGGATTTAAACACTTTGCGCTGATTTGATCGTAATCCACAAAAAATTGCAGGTATATACTCGACTTTATTTAATTGAACAGTGCTTTAAATTCAAAGCCAATGTGCTTATGATTGCAGCCTAATAAATGTACCGACGTTACTTTATTAAACGTGAAATTCAACTCCGTTGTGTGTCTGGTTGATGATGCCGTGAGTTGCAACGCTCCGACAGTAGAAGAGATGATATGTCGAACAACGATTTAGTCACCGTGAACAACCTCACTTTTTCACGGGGAGAGCGCAAGATCTTTGATGGTATTGATCTGCATGTTCCTGAGGGCAAAGTGACGGCCATTATGGGACCATCGGGAATAGGTAAAACTACACTGCTGCGTTTAATTGGTGGTCAGTTGTATCCCGAGCAAGGAGAGATCTGGTTTGATGGCGACAATATTCCCTCTCTCTCGCGTAAAAAACTCTACCATGCTCGAAAGAAAATGAGCATGTTGTTTCAATCAGGAGCTTTATTCACTGATTTGAATGTCTTTGATAACGTCGCCTTCCCATTGCGAGAGCATACGAATTTATCTGAAGAGCTGATTCGTACCATGGTGTTGCTTAAGCTTGAAGCCGTCGGTCTACGCGGCGCGGCACAATTGATGCCGAGCGAGCTATCGGGTGGCATGGCTAGACGCGCTGCGTTGGCGCGTGCGATCGCCCTGGATCCTGATTTAATCATGTATGATGAACCATTTGTCGGACAAGACCCAATCACCATGGGTGTCTTGGTTGAGCTCATTAGTAATCTAAATCAAGCGTTAGGTTTAACTTCTATAGTCGTTTCTCACGACGTGCCTGAAGTGATGAGTATTGCCGATTGGGTTTATCTGATGGCCGATGGCAAAATTATCGCTTTTGGCACACCAGAAGAGCTTAATCAGAATCCTGACCCTCGCGTTCAGCAGTTCTTACAAGGTGATGCAGATGGTCCTGTACCGTTTCGCTTCCCTTCTCAAAGTATCGAAAAGGACTTATTTGATGGTCGATAACTTTATGCATTTTGTCGCCTCACTAGGTAGACGAACGCTCTCCATCTGCGGAGCATTTGGTCGTGCGACTTTCATGCTGATTGGGGCACTGTTTACTAAGCCACAACCGCTTAAAAGCTTTCCTCTGCTCGTTAAACAACTTTATTCCGTAGGCGTCCAGTCTCTGGCGATTATCGTCGTATCTGGGTTGTTCATTGGTATGGTCTTGAGCCTACAAGGCTATGTTGTGCTGGTGGATTACGGCGCAGAGGGCAGTTTGGGGCAAATGGTGGCGCTCTCATTGCTACGTGAATTAGGGCCCGTTGTCACTGCACTTCTGTTTGCTGGTCGTGCAGGCTCTGCGTTAACTGCAGAGATAGGTTTGATGAAAGCGACGGAGCAACTCTCTAGCCTTGAAATGATGGCGGTAGATCCTTTGAAAAGAGTGATTGCGCCACGTTTTTGGGCTGGTGCTATTTCAATGCCATTGCTGGCTATGATTTTCATGGCAGTGGGTATTTGGGGCGCCCAGCTTGTTGGTGTTGACTGGAAAGGTGTTGACCATGGCAGTTTTTGGTCAGCGATGCAGTCCTCAGTTGAACTAGGACAGGATATTGGTAACAGTATGATCAAGTGCTTTGCGTTTGCAATTACGGTTACTTGGGTCGCTCTATTTAATGGTTATGATGCTATTCCTACTTCGGAAGGGATCAGCCGAGCAACTACGCGCACTGTTGTGCATTCTTCTTTAGCAGTACTAGGACTAGACTTTGTACTGACCGCATTGATGTTTGGGAATTAATCATGCAACAAACACGTAAAACTGAATTATGGGTTGGCAGCTTTGTATTAGCGGGAATTTGCGCGATTCTTGTGATGATTTTTCAAGTTGCTGACGTAAAAAGCATTGGCTCTGGTGATACTTACACCCTCAAAGCTGAGTTCGATAATATTGGTAGTTTAAAAGTTCGCTCGCCAGTAAAAGTGGGTGGAGTTGTGATTGGCCGGGTAAGCAATATTTCGCTTAACCCAGATAACTTATTACCTGTTGTAACTCTATCGATCAATAGCAAATACAATCAATTCCCAGAAACGTCGAGCGTACAAATCTTGACGTCTGGCTTGATTGGTGAGCAATACATTGGTTTAGTACCAGGCTTTGTTTTTGACGATGAAGTCATGCTGGTCGATGGCGATACCATCGAAGACACCAAATCAGCGCTCGTGCTTGAAGACTTAATTGGTCAAGTGCTTTACAGCGTAGGTGGTTCAGACGATTCAAGTAAGGAATAACTATGTTAGCGAGATTATTACTTTCAGTTTGTGCTGTGTTTAGCGCGTTTGGTACAAGTGCAGCAGAAGTGGATAAAACTGAACCTTATAAGATGATGAAGCAAGTGGCTGAAGTCACTTTCGAAAGATTAAAAGCCGAGCAGCCGAAAATCAAACAAGACCCAGATTTACTTAAGGTGATTGTTGAAGAAGAGCTAATGCCTTACGTCAATTACCGCTATGCTGGGTTAAAGCTCCTAGGTCCAAACCTAAAAGGAGCGAAACGTGAAGACGTACTTGAGTTTATCGATGCATTTCGCGCGTACTTAATTGCTTCTTATGCCCAAGTGCTAACGCAATACAGTGACCAACAAATTGAATTTGGTCCTGAGCCTAGCATTGATGACTCTAAGCGTATCACCAGTATCAAAGTTGATATCATCGATACGCCGCGTCCAAACATCAAGCTAGAGTTCAAATTGCGTAAAGACAACAAATCTGGTGAGTGGGAGGCGTTCGATATGATTGCGGAAGGCATCAGTTTACTCTCTAGCAAACAGTCAGAATGGAATAGCAAAATTCGTCAAGAAGGCATTCTATCTGTCGCGAAAGATTTAGAAAAATTAGCTGCGGAACCGGTTCGCTTTGAGGCGAAGAAATAATGGCCCAGACTCCCGCTCAGTGGCAATTAGATCAAAACATTCTTAAGCTAACAGGGGCACTTGATAGAGATACAGTGCCCTCATTGTGGGCGTATGCTCAGCAATGGCAACCAGCTCAAGCTGAGCTGGAATGCTCGTTAAAAGAGATAGAGCGCGTCGACTCTGCAGGAATGGTGATGTTAATCCACTTATTAGAGCATGCAAAAAAGCAAAACTGTCATATAATGCTCAGTTTCGTGCCGGCGCAACTGCGCACTTTGTTTCAACTGAGCAATGTTGAATCTTTAGTGGCCAAACACATACAGAATTATCAGGGGTAAATTGTGGATAGCGCAAAAGTACAACAGTTATTAGAAGAAGCACTAAACCTTCAAGAAGTGCATGTAAAAGGTGAAGGTAGCCACTATGAGGTGGTTGCTGTTGATGCTTGTTTCGATGGAATGAGCCGCGTTAAGAAGCAGCAGTTAATTTATGGTCCTCTGATGGAATACATCCAGCGTAACGACATTCACGCATTATCAATTAAAGCGTTCACACCAGAAGAGTGGGCTCGTGATAAGAAACTGATGTCGCTTTAAGGTTTATTGATGGAAAAGTTTCGAGTTATTGGGTCAGATAAACCACTCGTTGGTGAAGTGACCATTTCCGGTGCAAAAAACGCAGCACTGCCGATTTTATTTGCGTCTATCCTGGCGGAAGAGCCTGTAGAAGTGGCAAACGTGCCACACCTTCGTGATATTGATACAACCATGGAACTGCTTAAGCGTTTAGGCGCGAAAGTAAGCCGTAATGGTTCTGTTCACGTTGATCCTAGTAGCATTACTGAATACTGCGCACCGTATGATTTGGTGAAAACTATGCGTGCTTCTATTTGGGCTTTGGGCCCGCTCGTAGCGCGATTTGGTCAAGGTCAGGTTTCTCTACCTGGCGGTTGTGCTATCGGTGCTCGTCCTGTTGATCTGCATATTTCTGGCCTAGAGCAGCTTGGCGCAACGATTACGCTTGAAGATGGTTACGTTAAAGCTGAGGTTGATGGTCGTCTAAAAGGTGCGCACATCGTGATGGATAAAGTCAGCGTAGGCGCGACGATCACCATCATGTGTGCTGCAGCACTTGCTGAAGGCACTACAACGTTAGACAACGCGGCGCGTGAACCTGAAATTGTAGACACAGCGGATTTCCTAAATAAGCTTGGTGCAAAAATTTCTGGTGCAGGTACAGATACGATCACGATTGAAGGTGTTGAGCGCCTAGGTGGTTGTAAACACAACGTAGTTGCCGACCGTATTGAGACAGGAACATTCCTTGTCGCTGCCGCGGTATCTGGTGGTAAAGTAGTATGCCGTAACACTAACGCTCATTTGCTTGAAGCGGTTTTAGCCAAGCTAGAAGAAGCTGGCGCGCTTGTCGAAACGGGTGAAGATTGGATTTCAGTTGATATGACTGATCGCGAGCTGAAAGCAGTGAGTGTACGTACAGCGCCGCATCCAGGCTTCCCGACCGATATGCAAGCGCAATTTACGCTACTAAACATGATGGCGAAAGGCGGCGGCGTGATCACTGAGACTATCTTTGAAAACCGCTTTATGCACGTACCAGAACTCATGCGTATGGGCGCGAAAGCCGAGATTGAAGGCAACACCGTTATCTGTGGTGATGTTGAGTCATTAAGTGGTGCGCAAGTCATGGCAACCGACCTACGAGCTTCGGCTAGTTTGGTAATTGCGGGCTGTATTGCTAAAGGCGAAACCATCGTTGACCGTATTTACCATATCGACCGCGGTTACGACAAAATCGAAAATAAACTGGCTGCACTTGGCGCAAATATTGAGCGAGTGAGCGAGGCAAGTTAAACTGCACCGCAGGTAACTTGGATATCAAGAGAGCCGAAACCTGAGTTTCGGCTTTTTTATATCACTCTCATGACCATAGTTATCCTTTATGGAAAGAGAGAAATTAATAGCTGTATCTGGCAAAAGCCGGTTCCTGGAGAACAAGAATGATTGCACTGTTACGTGTATTTGCTGTCGCTATCTTTGCGATTGTTATGTTTATTGGTGGTTGTGGTTACTGCCTGTTAAGCCCCCGAAACCCTAAGCACGTTTTCACTTTTGGCCGCTTGTTTGCCAAGATGTCTCGTGTGTTTGGGATTAAGTTAGAGTTGCGTATCCCCGAAGATGCGTATTCACGCGGCCAACATGTTTACATTGCTAACCACCAGAACAATTGGGACATGTTTACTGTTTCTGCGGCTGTGACTCCGAAAGTTGTGACAGTAGGTAAAAAGAGCTTGGCTTGGATGCCACTGTTTGGTCAGCTTTACTGGCTTACGGGTAACATTCTGATTGACCGAGCGAATCGCTCGAAAGCAAAAGGTACTATCGATCAGGTCGTGAGCAGCATGAAAGAAAGTGATGTTTCGGTGTGGATGTTCCCAGAAGGCACACGTTCTCGTGGACGTGGTTTGCTGCCATTCAAAACAGGTGCTTTTCATGCGGCAATTGGAGCAGGCGTACCAATCATTCCTATCGTATGTAGCTCGACGAATAAAATTAAGCTGAACCGTTGGAACAATGGTCATGTGATTGTTGAAATGCTACCTCCAATCAGTACTGAAGGCTATGGTAAAGAGGGCATTCGCGAGCTAGCAAATATCTGTCGTGAACAGATGAAAGAGAAACTTGAATCGTTAGATGAAGAAGTCAAACAGCGCAACGCTGCTTAAGTTTTACTGCGATATCATCACGAAAAGACAATAAAAAACGGGTAGCCTGAGCTACCCGTTTTTTTATGTTTGTCAGCAAGTGCAATTATTTGCGAACCGCGATTGCTTCAATCTCGATACCAACATCTTTCGGTAGGCGAGCGACTTCTACACAAGAACGTGCAGGGTAGTTTGCTACGCCGTGCTCATCAAAGAACTTGCCGTAAACTTCGTTCACCGTGCCAAAGTCGTTTAGGTCTTTAACAAAAACCGTTAGCTTCACGATATCTGACACTTTAAGGCCTGAAGATTCAACCACAGCCTTTACGTTTTCTAGAGACTGACGAGCTTGCTCTGCGATATCAGCAGACACTTCACCTGTCGCTGGGTTTACTGGGATTTGGCCTGAAGTAAGAACCATGTTACCTAGATCTACGCCTTGAACGTAAGGACCGATTGCTGCTGGTGCAGACTCAGTGTGAAGTACTTTCGTCATTTGATTTTTTCCATCAGTTGTAGGGAATAAAGATTCTCAGTTTGCCTCTAAACCTGTGGTAGGTAAAGAGCAAAATCCCCCGACATTGCAGGGTATTTTAAACGTATCACAGCCTAGTCGTACGGCGTGTTTATCGCTCGGTTACGATCTCGCGTGAGAACACTTTCTCGCAGTATTTACACTTTAGGCGGATTTCTTGTTTCTTCTCGAACACGCTAAAGCTGCTTTCTACTGGCTCATTGTGAGAAATACAGTTTGAATTTGGGCATTCGAAGACATCATTGATGCGCTCAGGAAGCTCTAACGCGAGCTTTTTCACCACTTCATAATTCTCGATTTGATTCACGGTCGCGTGAGGAGCATACAACGCTAGCTTGCTCGCTTGCTCTTCATTGATAAACACATTTTCGATTTTGAGTAGATCTTTATGACCGAGTGCCGATGAAGGCAAGTTCAGTCCAATTGTTACGCGTTGTGATGAATTGTGCATATCGAACAGTCTTAATACTTTGATGCCGATTTGCGCAGGGATGTGGTCGATGACTGTGCCATTTTTGATTGCTTCTACCTGCAATTGAGTTTCTTTAGCCATGGGTTTTCTCCTCGATTACAGTGTTTCGTTTAGAACAAGCGCCAACAGTGCTTGGCGAGCGTATACGCCATTTTGAGCTTGCTGGAAGAAGTAAGCATGAGGCGTTTTATCAACATCGGTTGTGATTTCATCCACACGTGGTAGTGGGTGCAGTACTTTCAAGTTCTCACGCGCGCCTTCTAGTAGTGCCGCCGTTAGGATGTAAGCCGACTTAATATGTGCGTATTCCGATTCGTCAAAACGTTCTTTCTGTACGCGTGTCATGTACAGAATATCCAGTTCAGGAATCACACTTTCCATGTCTGTGTGTAGGCTATATTGAATGCCAGCTTCGTCTAGCTCTTCGCAGATGTAATCTGGCATTGCCAATGCTTCTGGTGCAACAAAGAAGAAGCGGATGTTGTTAAACTTTGCTAAGGCTTGAGTCAGTGAGTGCACTGTGCGGCCATATTTTAGGTCACCTACGAATGCGACGTTCAGGTTGTCTAGACGCCCTTGTGTTTCCGCGATGGTGTATAGGTCGAGTAGCGTTTGAGTTGGGTGTTGGTTTGCACCGTCGCCCGCGTTGATCACTGGCACGCCATTTGAAAATTCAGAGGCCAAGCGAGCGGCGCCTTCTTGTGGATGACGCATCACAAAGGCATCGACGTAAGAAGAGATGACTTGTACTGAATCTGCGAGTGTTTCGCCTTTTTTCGCCAGAGAGGTATTACCATCATTATCAAAGCCAATCACGTCACCACCAATGCGTTGAATCGCTGTTTCAAACGATAAACGTGTACGTGTTGATGGTTCAAAGAAACAACTGGCAACGACTTTGTTTTTAATCAGTTCTGGTCGAGGTGCTTTTTTAAGGCTGCCTGCTGTTTCTACGATAAGTTCCAGCTCTTCACGTGAAAGCTCTGGAATAGAGATGATGTGCTTCTGGTAAAGCGAGTTCGCCATGATCTTCTTCCCTATAACATTGATGACTACATCCAAATTGCCGAAAGGAATTTTGGACATAAAAAAACCTCCCCAAATGGGGAGGTTTTAAAATTCAATAGAATTAACGAAAATAACACCACGTAAGCGTAGTCGCTTAGCTAGAGCAAATCGCGTTTTCATGTCGGCAATTAGCTTGGTCATTTCATAATCCTCAGACAAATTGCCGAGCATTATACGCTTAACTTTCGTGAGCGCAAGCGATTACATCATGGTTTTTAGCGGCTGTTTTTGCTTGCTAGTTTAGCTTCCTAATGTTGCTACCATCACGGCTTTGATAGTGTGCATACGGTTTTCAGCTTCGTCGAATACGATGGAGTATTCTGACTCAAATACCTCTTCTGTTACTTCAAGGCCTTTCATGCCGTATTTTTCAGCGACTTCTTTGCCGACGGTAGTTTCATCATTGTGGAAAGCCGGAAGACAGTGCATGAATTTCACATGTGGATTACCCGTTTGTTTAATCACGTCCATATTGATTTGATATGGTGTCATTAAAGCCACTCGTTCATCCCATGCCTCTGCGGATTCACCCATAGATACCCAAACATCGGTGTAAAGGAAGTCACAACCCTTCACACCTTCCTCAACGCTTTCTGTTAACGTGATTTTTGCACCAGTTTGCTGCGCGATAGTTTGGCAAGTTGCCACGAGCTCTTCTTCAGGCCAGAACGCTTTTGGCGCGACAAGGCGAATATCTATGCCCATTTTAGCGGCGCCCACCATGAGCGAGTTGCCCATATTGTTGCGTGCATCGCCTAGGTAAGCGAAGGTCATTTCATGCAGCTGCTTACCGCGTCCGTACTCTTGCATGGTCAGGAAGTCAGCAAGGATTTGGGTTGGGTGGAACTCATCAGTCAAACCATTCCACACTGGAACACCAGCATAAGTGCCAAGCTCTTCAACAATGGATTGGCCAAAACCGCGGTATTCGATGCCATCATACATGCGGCCAAGTACGCGCGCGGTGTCTTTCATTGATTCTTTATGGCCAATCTGAGAACCAGAAGGGCCGATGTAAGAGACTTGAGCGCCTTGATCAAAAGCAGCGACTTCAAACGCACATCGGGTACGAGTCGAAGATTTCTCAAAGATGAGTGCAATGTTTTTACCTTGAAGTGTCTTCTGCTCTGTTCCTGCATATTTTGCTTTTTTTAGCTCTGCAGACAGTTCGAGCAAGAACTGGATTTCTTTGGTTGAGAAATCCAATAGCTTCAAAAAGTTGCGGTTACGTAAATTGAAAGCCATAGCTCGTCCCTTAGTACGTGTGATTGAATTAATAGAATGCATTAAAACATATAAATGCTTTATTTGTGAATAATTATTTTTGTGTAAAACTAAAAAAGGTTGATGCATTCACATCAACCTTAGTTTTTATTCATTTAATGTAAAAGGACGAATTGGTTATATATCGTCTCGTTCTATCGGACAACTCATGCAGCGGGCGCCACCACGGCCACGGCCAAGCTCGTTACCTGGGACTGTCAGTACTTTGATACCAGCTTTGTCGTATTTTTCGTTGGTGTATACATTGCGTTCGTAACCAATCACAACGCCCGGTTTTACGGTAAGAACGTTATTGGCGTCATTCCATTGTTCGCGCTCAGCTTCATAACTGTCACCACCCGTGGTGATGATTTTCAGCTGATCTAAGCCAAGAGCAGATTCAATCGCATGTAGGTAGTTATGAGATGCTTCAACATGCATTTCACCATTGCCTTTTGGTGTTAAGCGCCATGTGTCGAGATCTTTGCGCATGATCTCTGGGTAAACAGAGAACGTGTCCACATCCATATGGGTCATAACGGTGTCTAAATGCATGCATGAACGGTGTTTAGGCAGATCAATCGCAATCACTTCGGTTGCTTGTCCTGCCTTAAACAGGCTCGCTGCAAGGTTTTCTACACCTTGCGCGGTCGTGCGCTCAGACATACCGATCAGAACTGCACCTTTACCAATAACCAACACATCACCGCCTTCGACATTCGCATTATCGTAATGCAGATCATCATCACCGAAGTATTTGATAAAGTCTTGGCCAGCAAAAATTGGGTGCCAACGATAAATCGCACGTAAGTGGTTTGTTTCACGTTGGCGTGCAGGCATCATCATTGGGTTGAGCGATACACCACCATAAACCCAGCATGAGGTATCACGCGTAAATAGGTGGTTAGGTAGCGGCTCAATAACAAAATCCAGCGGACGCTTCATTTTTGGCAGCATAGAAGATGAGGTGATCGGTAGCTCTGAGTAAGCTAAGCCACCTAAAAAGATGCTGGCAAGGTGTTCATCATCCATTTCTGAAAAATATTGGCGTAGGTCTCGCGCAAAGGTTGGCCCGTAACGAAAGTCAGAAATCTGAGTATCTAGCAGCCACTGTTTTGCTTCTGGAACGGCGAGGGTTTCGACCAGTAAATCGTGGAGGAGAAGCACTTCTACATCTTGATCGCGTAGCGTGCGTGCGAACGCATCGTGCTCTTCACCTGCCGCTTCTACAGCAAGAACATCATCAAACAGTAATTCATGACAGTTTGATGGAGTTAAGTGGGTTAGGGCGCGCTCTGGGCGATTTAATAGAACTCGTCGAAGTTGACCAACTTCTGATCCAACGTACAGCTTGCTCATTTTGTATCCTTACAAATTTTCCAGCCGATAGTTATGACAAGCTTCCTAGAAAGATGCAAATCACTACACTTTGTCTATATTCTGAGTTTTTATTGTTTTTTAGATTTTAGTTTTGTATGTTTTTCTTATTAAGTCTTGGGTTGGGTTTAAATTCTATTTTGTGAAATGTGGAGAGCGTGCGTTTTTATTCTAATTTCCCCGTTGAGAAAGAATACATGCATAGTGCATAAAACGTGCATTTTTATTCTCAATTATGCATTATTAAAGTGAATTTATTCGTTATGCTTCTTCGTTTTACACGTGAGTGTATTCAAGAAAGCGCCATAAACACGCACAGAAAGAGAAAATAACCGCATTAAGTGTCAGTTAGGATGTTCTGAATATTAAAAAATGCCATTTTTTGTTAATTTTTTGTTTCTTTGCGTGGTCGGTTTAATATTTATATTCAAATAACCGATAAGAATCGCGGTGGTATGATGTTTGTTTGTGGCTTTTCATCGCAATCCATGCCATATTTCACCGGATCAGCATACTCAGTATCGGGTATAGTGTTTCTATCAAGTAACTAATCTGGAGCCAAAACATGTCTCACGAAGATGAATATCTATCAGTAGAAGAATTAATTGAGATTCAAAAGGAAGAGACTCGCGATATCATTGCAGCATTGCTAGAAGATGGCAGCGATCCAGATTCGCTATACGAAATCGAGCACCACCTGTTTGCAGAAGATTTTGACACGCTAGAAAAAGCGGTAGTTGAAGCATTCAAGATGGGCTTTGAAGTGCTTGAAGCGGAAGAAACTGAAGATGAAGATGGCAACAAGTTGCTTTGCTGTGACGCAACCATGGAATCAGCATTAGACGCAGAAGCCATTGATGCGCAAGTTGAAAAACTGATTCACTTGGCAGAAAAATACGACATCATCTATGACGGTTGGGGTACGTACTACGAAGGCGAAGATGCGCTTTACCCTGAAGAAGATGAAGACGACGAGTAATCAAAGCTCACCTCTTTTAGAGAAACCAGCGTTTAACGCTGGTTTTTTTATACCTTGAAAATGGCATCCAACAACAGATGAATGTGGAGATGATAAATAATTCACATTGAGTTTATAGGGGATTTCTCCCTATAATGCGTGAAAATTGATCTAGCGCAAGGTGTATATGCAACTCTCACTCGCCGGTTTATGGCAAGTCTCTCCACTGACGGACCTCTCGATTCCACAGGATGACATCACTTTTCCCGCCCCTTTAAGTCTAGTCCTGCCTGATGAATTGACGGAGGAAGCGATCCGTCAACAAGAATGGCACCTGATGCATGACATTGAAGTGGATGAGGCGATGATGGCATTTCCTGCAGTGGAAATGGTAATGGGTGGTGTTGATTACCATGCGGAGGTACGTTTGAACGGCGTGGCTGTGTTTGATTGTGATGGCTCGCAAAGTGTGTATAAGAAAGACATTCGCCCATACATGCAAATGGGGCGTAATCGCTTTGAGATATTGTTCCTAGAGGAAGAAGAAGATCTTTTATTCGATGAGGATAAGCCAGAGCTGTGCCCGCTTTCTGAACATCAATATAAGAAAAGTGATGAGCGACTGGGCGTGTGGCAAGAACCGTACTTGCAGTTTATTCGCAACGTGCGTTTAGATCGCGTGGCAACCGAGCAGATTTGGCACCATGGTGGCGGGTGTGAATTTAAGGTCGATTTGTATTACCAGACATTTGCGCCAGGACTAGTGTCAGCAGCGGTAAAGTTTAATGGCATGACTTACCATATCCCAATTGACGTTCGTGCAGATCACGCCAGTGCACTCTTTCAGATTGAAGCGCCAAAGTATGCTGATCTTAATGACCCTGATCCAAATGATCTCTATCAGTTGTCTGTTGAATTGGATGGGCAACGCCAAAACTTCACTGTTGCATTGAGCCAGGAGCTTTGCGTTACCCATGTTGTGCTTTAACGTCTGATAATATTTTTTATTACAGTACCTTAAGCATTACGACTTCACATGCATCATGCCCTGTTTGCCCAAGCGGGGCATCGAGATGCTCAAAGCCTAGCTTTTCATACAAGCCTACCGCCTCTCTTAGACATTCTGTTGTCTCTAAATAGCACTGCTGATACCCAAGCTGTTTCGCCAGTTGTAAGCTCAATGCGACGATGCGTTTGGCTAAACCGTGTCCTCGTGTTTGAGGTAAGAAGTACATCTTTTGCAGCTCACACACATTTGGCTCACCAGCTAAAGGGGCAAAGCCACCGCCACCAACGATCTCTCCGCGATGTTCAATGACCCAATAGGCGGCCCCGTTTTGATTATACACCGAATACATATCATCAAGCGTTGGATCGGCCACACCATAACCTCTGTCTGCGGTTAAGCCGTATTCTGCGGAGACTTTACGAATTACGTCTGCCACTTGCGGATTGTCTGCTTTGGTAAGAGGTCGAAGGGTGTATTCCTCTGCCTGACACACTTTTGTTAGCCCTTTTAGGTAAGTCTCTAGACCAAGTTTGAGTTGTTCTTGCTCACAGTCATCAAGTTGTGTAAGCAACTGCTCAAAAAAGCTGTTTTGCTGTTGGTCTAGTTGCGATAACGCCTGCTGTCCTTGAATTGTGAGCACTACGAGTTGGCTTCGTTTATCTTTCGGGTTTTCGATGCTCTCAACCAAACCTAATTTAATCAAACCAGTAATGGTGCGGCTTGCATTGGACTTGTCGACACTAAGCTGCTGCGCCAGTTGGTTGATGGTCAATGGCTGCAATTGGATTTCACCTAATGCGTGCGCTTGTACCGGGGTAAGAGCGACATCGCCGCATTGTTTATCGAGCATACCAAGCAATCGGACGGCTTGACGGGAGTAGTGTCGGAGTTGACGAGCGTTCATTATCACTTACCTCTAAAAATAAAGTTGCGCACCGCAATTAAATTAATTGCGGTGCGCAACTTTGTCAATGATAAATGTCATTTGGCTCGTTAGGAGACGTAGTGAGCCTCCATGTTTAAGCGTGGTGATGTAAACAAAACTGCAGTGCTGGAGTTTTTGCTGATGATTTACGCATCCATACTTTCTCGTGGAAGTAGTAAGCCACCGTATTCAAACTCGGCTCTAGCATCGCCATTACGCCGCCGACAAATGCATCACCTGTTAGTAAGTAAACCACGGTAAAAGCGACGCTGAAGTGCACGGTCGCAAAGCTTGCGGTTTTTAATTTGGTCATCCACTGACGAGCTTTAAGTGCTGGGACTTTTGCCCATGCCTTTTCATGAAAGTAGAAGGCTACGGTGTTCACTGAAGGCTCAATCATGGCAATTAAACTACCAATTAAAATGTCGCCTGTGAGTACGTAAGCGACACTAAATGCGATAGTAAAATGCAGTGCTGCGAAAGTTAGTGTCTTTTTCATGATAATTACTCAATCGTGTTTGTTTCGATGAGTTTATTATCGATAATAATTCTCATTAATGCTAATGGATGATGAGTATTGTTGCGATAGGGGAAAGCTATTGATGATGGTTTTTGGTGAAAGATATACAAAAAAGGTTGACCATGATGGCCAACCTTTGGATTCAAAGTGAGAAGTGTTAGTTCTTCTCTTTTACTGAGGCTTAAAGTGCAGCGATCGTTGTCTTCTGCTCTTCTAGCTTAGCTAGTGTCTCTTTGTAGCCTTCAAGCTTCTCACGCTCTTTAGCAACAACCGCTTCAGGTGCTTTCGCTACAAAGCCTTCGTTGCCCAGTTTGCCTTCGATACGCTTGATTTCGCCGTGCGTCTTCTTGATTTCGCCATCTAGACGAGCAAGCTCTGCATCTTTGTCGATCAAACCCGCCATTGGGATCATCAGCTCAGACTTGCCAACCAGTGCCGTTGCACACGCAGGGGTCTCTTCGCCGGCTTCAAGCACGCGTACTGCTTCTAGCTTCGCTAGAGACATCAATACTTGTTTGCTTGCTTCTAGACGAGAGGCGTCTTTCTCATTCGCTGCTTTCAGCATAACGTCTAGAGGCTTGCCAGGGTTGATGTCGTACTCTGCACGTAGGTTGCGGATGCTAGTGATGAACGCTTTCACCCATTCGATGTCGTCTAGCGCTTCTTGGTGGAAGTTCGCTTCGTCGAATTGAGGCAGCGTTTGTAGCATGATTGTCTCGCCCTCAACACCGTCAACTAGTGGCTTGATGCTTTGCCAGATAGTTTCTGTGATGTAAGGAATCACTGGGTGAGCCAGACGTAGCGTCTTCTCAAGTACCGTGATTAGTGTACGGCGAGTACCACGCTGTTGCGCTTCAGTACCTTTCCATAGAACGGGTTTAGTTAGCTCTAGGTACCAGTCACAGAATTGGTTCCAGATGAATTCGTAAAGTGTGTTTGCAGCCATATCTAGACGGAAGTTGTCGATATGGTTGTTGAACGCTTTCGCTGCGAGTTCAAACTGAGACTCGATCCACTTGTCTGCTAGTGAGTACTCGATCTCACCTTCACCAAAACCACAATCTTGCTCTTCTGTGTTCATCATTACGTAACGGCTTGCGTTCCATAGTTTGTTACAGAAGTTACGGTAACCTTCAAGACGCTTCATATCCCAGTTGATATCGCGACCTGTTGATGCCATTGCTGCAAGGGTGAAACGCAGTGCGTCTGTACCGTATGCTTCGATACCGTTTTCAAACGTCTTACGCGTGTTCTTCTCGATCTTCTTCGCTAGCTGAGGCTGCATCATGTTGCCACAACGCTTCTCTACTAGAGACTCTAGGTCGATACCATCGATCATGTCGATTGGGTCAAGTACGTTACCTTTCGACTTCGACATCTTGTCGCCGTTTTCGTCACGGATTAGGCCGGTAACGTAAACTGTCTTAAATGGTACTTGTGGTTTGCCATTTTCGTCTTTCACGAAGTGCATGGTCATCATGATCATGCGTGCAACCCAGAAGAAGATGATGTCGAAACCAGTTACTAGCACGTCTGAAGGGTGGAATACTTTCAGATCGTCAGTTTGCTCTGGCCAACCTTGAGTACCGAACGTCCATAGCGCAGAAGAGAACCATGTATCCAGTACGTCTTCGTCTTGGTGCAGCTCAATTACTGACTCTAGGTTGTTGTTCTTACGAACTTCTTCTTCAGTGCGACCTACGTAAACATTACCTTGGTTGTCGTACCAAGCTGGGATGCGGTGACCCCACCATAGCTGACGAGAGATACACCAGTCTTGAACGTCACGCATCCAAGAGAAGTACATGTTTTCGTATTGCTTAGGAACGAATTGGATGTCGCCGTTTTCTACTGCTTCAACTGCTGTTTTCGCTAGAGGCGCAGTACGTACGTACCATTGGTCAGTTAGCATTGGTTCGATAACCACGCCACCACGGTCGCCGTAAGGAACTTGTAGATCGTGATCTTTCACTTCTTCAAGTAGGCCTAGCTCGTCGAATTCAGCAACGATAGCTTTACGAGCGGCAAAACGCTCCATACCGTGATATTTAGCTGGTAGCTCAGTGCTGTAAGCGTCGCTTGCTTCGCCGTTAGTGTTGAATACTTCTGCTGCGTCGCGGATGTTCGCGTCGAAAGTCAGAATGTTGATCATTGGTAGCTGGTGGCGCTTACCAACTTCGTAGTCGTTGAAGTCGTGCGCAGGTGTGATTTTCACACAGCCAGTACCTTTTTCCATATCTGCGTGCTCATCGCCCACGATTGGGATGCGACGATCAACGATAGGAAGGATGATTTCTTTACCGATAAGATCTTTGTAACGTGGATCTTCTGGGTTAACTGCAACACCTGTATCGCCTAGCATGGTCTCTGGACGAGTCGTTGCAACAACGATGTAGTCTTTGCCATCCGCTGTTTTAGCACCATCTGCTAGTGGGTAGCGGAAGTGCCACATGTGGCCTTTAGTGTCTTTGTTCTCTACTTCTAGATCTGAAATCGCGGTGTGTAGCTTTGGATCCCAGTTAACTAGACGCTTACCGCGGTAGATTAGATCGTCTTCGTATAGACGTACGAACACTTCTTGAACGGCGTTAGATAGACCATCGTCCATCGTAAAGCGCTCACGGTCCCAGTCTACTGATGCGCCAAGACGACGAAGCTGTTTAGTGATAGTGCCACCAGATTCGCCTTTCCATTCCCAGATTTTGTCGATGAAAGCTTCACGACCGTAATCGTGTTTTGTTTTGCCTTCTTCTGCAGCGATCTTACGCTCAACAACCATCTGAGTTGCGATACCAGCGTGGTCAGTACCTACTTGCCAAAGGGTGTTTTTACCCTTCATACGTTCACAACGGATAAGCGTATCCATGATCGTATCTTGGAACGCGTGGCCCATGTGTAGGCTACCAGTGACGTTCGGTGGCGGGATCATGATGCTGTATGATTCTTTAGTAGTGTCACCGTGTGGCTTAAAGTAGCCTTTCTCTTCCCAAGTCTGATACAGAGCTTGTTCGATTGAAGTTGGGTTGTATGTCTTTTCCATAGCGCTCTTTTAATGGATACGTTGATGGTTGAATCTTAGTCAATCTTTATAAGTGAGGGATCTTAACAAGATCGCCTTAACTATAAGGATTGACCGTTAAGGATATTGAATTTCGATCGTTTGCAGCTGGTAATCTGCTTGACGGTAAATTTTATATCTTTCTCTTGCGAGTTGTTTAGCTTTTTCTTCGCAGGGCACGAAGTCTACCACTTGAGCAAACTTGTTCGCAAAGGTTGTCTCATTTTCCGCCAAATTAATTACCAATTGACGATTCCAAGACGGCTTTACACCGTTATGGCCGATCTCAATATTGGTGGCGTATTTCGGTCCTTCGCCTACGAGGTTATGTGCCATGAACTTGTCTGCATCAACTTGCCAAAAGGCTTCAGCGAGCTGCTCGGCGTGTGGTTTGTCTTGGCAGTTTAAATACACTTTAGCGCCTTGGCGGGCAAAGTGCTGCGCCAAAAACACAATGTACTCTTCAAAGCCAGCCACCGTTGCTTGCGGGCTCTCTTCGTTAATGATGTAGAAGGTTGCAGTTTGCATCATTCTCTCACTTGCCTTGGGTCTCTTCCTAAGACCATCTTAAATCCCATTTTCATTTTAGAAAATTAGGATAATAAAAAAGGGCCTTGCGGCCCTTTTAGATTTTGTTCAGAAATTACTCTTCTGTCTCTTGGCCGCTGCGGTTCAAAAGGAATTGGACAAGCATTGAGACAGGACGGCCCGTTGAGCCTTTCGCTGCGCCTGATTTCCACGCAGTACCTGCGATATCGACGTGTGCCCAATTGTACTTTTTAGCAAACTTAGACAAGAAGCAACCCGCAGTGATAGTACCAGCAGGACGGCCACCAATGTTTGCCATATCCGCAAACGGGCTCTTTAACTGCTCGTGGTACTCATCAGCCATTGGTAGACGCCATGCACGGTCACTCGCTTGCTCTGAAGCGTTAACTAGCTCATGAGAAAGAGGGTTGTGGTTAGAGATAACGCCACTGATGTGGTGACCTAGTGCGATAACACAAGCGCCGGTTAGCGTTGCAACGTCAACCACGCAGTCTGGTTCGAAACGCTCTACGTAAGTCAGTGCGTCACAAAGAACAAGACGACCTTCCGCATCCGTGTTCAGAACTTCTACAGTTTGACCAGACATGGTTGTAAGGATGTCACCTGGACGGTAAGCGTTGCTGCCAGGCATGTTTTCACAGCCCGCTAGAACACCAATCACGTTGATTGGTAGGTTTAGCTTCGCTAGCGCTTTCATTGTACCGAATACCGATGCCGCACCACACATGTCGTACTTCATCTCATCCATACCTTCGCCCGGTTTTAGAGAGATACCGCCTGAATCGAAGGTTAGACCTTTACCTACTAGCACAATCGGTTTTGCATCTGAGTCAGGGTTACCTTTGTACTCGATGATAGACATCATAGATTCGTTTTTAGAACCACGACCGACTGCTAGGTAAGAGGTCATACCCAGTTTTTCCATCTCTTGCTCACCAATGATTTTGGTGGTTACGGTTTCGTAATCGTCCGCCAGACGACGAGCTTGAGAAGCGAGGTAAGCTGGGTTAGCTACGTTTGGTGGCATGTTGCCAAGATCTTTTGAGGCTTTGACACCAGATGCGATAGCGAGACCATGAGTGATTGCTTTTTCACCCAAGTTTAATTCACGACGCGTTGGTACATTGAAAACAAGCTTGCGCAGTGGGCGGCGAGTCTCAGGTTTAACGCTCTTGAATTGATTAAATGTGTATAGACCATCTTTAGTCGCTTCTACAGCCTGGCGCACTTTCCAGTATGTATCACGACCCTTAACATGCAGTTCAGTTAGGAAACATACCGCTTCCATTGAGCCTGTCTCGTTAAGTGTGCTGATCGTCTTTTGAATGATTTCCTTGTACTGGCGCTCGCCAAGTTCACGCTCTTTGCCGCAACCGACAAGTAAAACGCGCTCTGACAAAACACCTGGTACTTGATGCAGTAGCAGCATCTGACCAGGTTTACCCTCTAGATCACCACGGCGAAGTAGTGAACTGATGTAACCGTCACTGATTTTATCAAGTTGTTCGGCTACTGGAGAAAGGCGACGTGGTTCAAACACACCAACAACGATACATGCGCTACGTTGTTTCTCTGGACTGCCACTTTTTACACTGAACTCCATGCGTACTCCTACATCCTGAAGACAAATTGCTCTAAATGTTAGATAATGATCGCTTACTTGTTGAATTTTAGCTCCAGGCTTACATGCAGAGCTGATTAAGCGACTAACATCTAGTTTATAATTTTTAAAAAAATAAATGGTTCAACGGGAAACTATAGTGATTCGACCAAAAAAACAAGTTTTGTATAGGTAATTTCAGCGTGATTATTGTTAGATATTTGATCCGCGAAACACTCAAGAGCCAATTTGCGATTTTTTTCGTACTTTTTTTGGTGTTTGTAAGCCAGAAATTCATAAGTGTTCTTGCTGATGCTTCTGATGGGGATATTCCTGCTGGATTGATTTTCTCGATTGTTGGTTTGAATATGCCAGCAATGGGTCTATTAATGCTGCCTTTAAGTCTGTATATCGGCATATTGATCACATTTGGTCGTCTGTATGCAGAGAGCGAAATTGTCGTGATGAACGCGACAGGTATTGGTAACAAATTCTTGGTACAAGCGGCCTTGTACTTAGCGCTGATTACTTCTGCTGTGGCGGCTTTTAATGCATTGTGGTTATCGCCGTGGTCTCAAGACCGTGTAGAGCAACTTTATGAACAAGTGGCGGCAGAAAACAGCGTTGACTTGCTAAAGAAAGGGCAATTCCAAGGCACGCCAGATGGTTCATCGGTTGTGTTCATTGATGACATTAAAGACAATACCTTGAGCAATGTTTTTGTTGCGCAGATGCGTCCTCGAGATTCAGTGTTACCGAGTGTGATGTTCTCGTCTTCTGGTGAAGTAAAAGAACTGTCGGACGGCCGTCAGGTCATCACCATGAAAGAAGGCACGCGTTATGAAGGAGTACCTACTCGCGTTGAATATATGATCACAAAATTCGATGAATACGAAGGCGTTATCGGCCAGCGTGAGGTCAAAAAGAAAGGGCGAGATTGGGAAGCGTACCCAACGGTCGATTTGATTGGACACCCAGACCCAGAAGCGCAAGCAGAGCTGCAATGGCGAATTTCGTTATTTGTGTGTATTCCACTCTTAACGATGTTGGTTATTCCTTTGTCAGCGGTGAATCCGCGTCAGGGACGATTTGCCAAAATGGGGCCCGCGATTCTTATTTATCTAGCGTATTTCCTGGCGATTAGTGCAACAAAATCTGCATTAGAAGATGGTGACATTCCGGCGGCAATCGGCATGTGGCCTATTAATGCGATGTTACTGATTGTCGCAATCATGGCAAATATGATGGACAGCGTTGCTGCTCGACGAATAAAAGACAAATTCCGTAAGAAGAGGCTCGCGTAAGCTGTGTTCAAAATCTTAGACCTTTACATCGGTAGAACCATCATCTCTACCACTGCCTTGGTTTTAGCGACGTTTGTTGGCTTATCGGGCATCATCAAATACGTAGAACAGTTACGTAAAGTAGGGCGAGGCGTGTATGACCTCACTCATGCGTTGTACTTTGTGTTGCTCAGTGTGCCGCGTGATATCGAAATGTTCTTCCCAATGGCGGCATTACTCGGTGCCCTGATTGGTTTGGGTATGTTGGCGTCAAGCTCTGAGCTGGTGGTGATGCAAGCTGCTGGTTTCTCAAAGTTGGATATCGGGTTATCCGTGCTCAAAACGGCAGTGCCACTTATGCTTATCGTTATGACGTTAGGGCAATGGGGCGCTCCAGAAGCACAAAAAATGGCGCGTGACTTACGTGCGTTTGCGATATCGGGAGGTAGTATTGTCTCAGTTCGTTCTGGAGTTTGGGCTCGTGACGCAAACGACTTTATCTTTATAGGTAAAGTCGAAGACGACAAGCTTTATGCTTTAAATATGTGGCGTTTTGATGATGATAAGAATCTACAAAAAGTTATTTTCGCCGAAGAAGCCGACTATCAACAAGATAACAACTGGTTGATGCGCGACGTACAAATCACGGATATGAAAAATGAAAACGTGATTTCGAAGCAAGACATTGAACAGATGGAATGGCATACGTCATTGGCTCCAGATAAGCTAGCTGTGGTGACGGTAAAGCCTGAAGAACTGTCACTGAGCGGTTTGTATGATTACGTGACCTATCTGAAAGCATCTGAGCAAGATGCGTCTCGCTATGAATTGGCGTTTTGGCGTAAGTTGACACAGCCGCTTTCAATTGCCGTGATGATGTTGATGGCGCTATCGTTTGTTTTCGGTCCACTCAGAAGTGTGACCATGGGGGCAAGGGTATTGTCGGGCGTGGTTGCCGGGTTTACTTTTTATATATCCAGTGAGTTCTTTGGCCCATTAAGCTTGGTGTATGGCATATCCCCTGTGTTTGGTGCATTGGCCCCGAGCCTGGTGTTCTTAGCCATTGCGATTGCGCTGCTGAGAAGAAAGCTGTAGCTGAAGTATCACCGAATAAACCATGTTTCATCGGACTAAATGTAAAAGGAAGGCATTATGCCTTCCTTTTTTGTATTCCCGGATAAGTTAGTTTGCCTTAGGCAACACAACAACCTCTGTTTTTGCCCAAATGTCGTGGAACCCACGTTTCTTGGGATCAATCGGTACAGTCAGGTTTGCCAAACCAAAGCCAGATGTTGCAATGCGAATCAGGGCTTGAGTGACTGTAATCGGCGCGCCGTCTTTGGCATTGCGAACTCGAAGTTTCCAAGCGCGCATCCCAAGTGTTTGTCCTGCTCGCGTCCAGAAGAAGACAAAGAAGTATATCCACACAACCGCAAGATACAGTGTAAACAGAGGGCTTAATACAGGGTGCTTCCCGAGCATATCAGCGGCATCTGCGTACTCGCCATAGCTCAACAGCCCTGCAGCATTTAATGCAAACACAATGGCCATAACAATACCTGCGGCCATCATTTCAATTGCGATAATAATCAATGTGTCGTAAATCAACGCTGCAAGTCGACGAAAGAGACCAGCAGGTGGAAGAGTTGTAGACGTTGTCATTATTCCATCACTTACCTTAAAAATTGTGCGTCAGAATATAGATTCCCTCACCAAGAGAAAAGAGACCTAACGCACAGAGTCTTTAATTATGCATAAACGAAGTGACTTTTCTGCTGTGTGTTATGAACACATATCATGATGTACAAGGCCTTTCGGTAACCTATTTCAACTGAATTTTACTTGCCTAACCATTAGCTTTTTGGTCTGTAACTAGATTAGACAGATGAGAGAGTTGGTGTTTCTCATCTTCGGTATAATGCTGGCTCAAGGCGAGCTCTAAAGCTTTTTCTGATAGCTTGGTTGCAGGTGATAAAAACAACTTGGGGTGCATACTAGAAAGAGCCAGCAAGGCTTTTTGTAGGCGAATCTGTATTTGGAGTTGCGCTGCACCATCGTGCGCGATTGGCAAAAAGACATCATCAAATAAATCTTGGCAGCTTAATGCGGGCACAAATAACCTAGGGTATCGAGTCTTGGTAGGCGGCTCGCTGAGTAACTCTCCCCATAATGAAAGGGCTCGTACAGAACGCCCAAGAACATCAATCGCGGTACCGTTATCATTCACGGCGGGGGAGAGAGCTCGTGAGGCAATCTCCGCCATGACGACTAATCCAAAACGAGGATCTTGATCATAGGAACGCTCCGTTCGAATCGTGAAGGCCGCAGTTATTTCGTTTTCGTCTGGCAACGCTCCACAAACCCAAGCCAATGGTTGACTCACATACACAAAACTTCCTGGTTGTCGTTCAAGATAGATGGTGCATTGGTTTGCTTCAGCAATACTATCTAGATGATGCATATCAACATGCTGTAAGTAGCCAATTTCTTGGCTGAAAATAGGCTTGCTTCCTCTGGGTTTATGTTCTGGATGGCTCCATGGGTGAGCACCTAGCCAACGCTCTTTGCCCCGTTTTCTTATCGCATCTAACAAGGCTTGCTCTACGTATGAAGTGGTTTCACTGACCCTTCCTAGTACGGAAAGGTGCTGAATCCAACGTAGCAGAGTGAGTATGATCATCACGATTACGGCGATAGTCACGATGAATAGGTAAATTTGTGCTTGTTGATGATAGGCGCCAATGCCTAGCGCGATAATGCCTACCAAACTAAATAGAAAAGAGCCAAGAAAGGTCGCCAAAGCATTTTGTGTTGTGCTGTCTTCCATCAACAGTTTTGTCGCTCGCGGCGTTACCCCTGCACTAGCGGCACTGTACGCTGAGACCATTATATTGAGCGAGAATGTGGTCACCGCAAGCATAGAAGTCGCGAGGATATTTAATATGTTGTTAAGCAAATCCTTACTGACGTTGATTGCAGGAGGCAGAGTAATGAACTGGTTTAAAACAATGGATATTAGGGCGGTGGCGACAGCAAGTAAGGCATAAAGTGACGTGCGAACCCACAGTTTGCGCGTCATTTGCTTCAGTAACCATTGCCATTTTGACCCAGTCATTCGCATGCTCCTATTAGGTTCTTACTCGAAAGTCGATAGAAAATTCAGAAAGTTATTCTTGCTTAAGCATAGGTTAAATCTTCCTCGTTCTACTTGGAATTTCATGCATCATGAGAGTAAGAAAGCCGCTTGCTTCAAAGAATGGTGTTCTTGAGGTGTGAATTACCAAGATTCTGTTACCTTAATTGATAGATGCATTAAAAGTATGTGATAGAAAAGAGGTAGCCATGATTGTAATTACAGGTGCAAGTAGCGGTTTAGGGGCTGAGCTGACAAAGCGTTATGATGCGGAAGACAAAGAGACGTATATCATAGGAAGAAACACAGAAAAACTATCCGCACTAGCTAAACAACTCTCTCATAGCGTCGGCTATCAAGCTTGCAACCTCTCATTACATCAAGATGTGAAACACCTATTTGATGGGATGAAGCAGCCGCCTGAAATGGTCATTCATAGTGCAGGAAGTGGTTATTTTGGCGAACTGGAAGAGCAGGAGCCGGAAGAGATTCAAAAACTGATTGATAATAACCTGAATTCTGCGATTTATGTGTTAAGAGAGTTAGTAAAGCGTTACAAAGATCAACCGATAAAAGTGGTCATGGTTATGTCTACTGCTGCGCAACAGCCTAAAGCGCAAGAGTCTACGTATTGTGCTGTGAAGTGGGCTGTCAAAGGATTAATCGAGTCGGTTCGTTTGGAGTTAAAAGGAAAGCCAATGAAAATTATAGCGGTTTATCCTGGTGGAATGGATACGGAATTCTGGAAAACAAGCGGCAACATGATGGACACGAGTCACTTCATGCAAGCGGAAGATGCTGCCGAGATGCTCCATACGGCTTTGTCGAGCATTGGGAATGGTTATGTTTCTGATATTACAGTGAATAGAGTTTAAAAAAGAGTTACGTATACTCATTTTCATCTGGATCAGTAGTAGGAAATGGAGTGTACGTTTCTTATCAGTACAGCTTTGTCACACTTTGTGGCGAAATTATCAGCAAACGATAGTTATTTAAGGTATTTCTGCTTGCGCAGGTCAAAAGCTTCCGTATAATGCCAATCATCAAAGGGCAATAGCCCAAAGATGCCGGTGTGGTGAAATTGGTATACACGACGGATTCAAAATCCGTTGCCTTCGGGCGTGGCGGTTCAAGTCCGCCCACCGGTACCATATATAGAAAGGTCGCTCTTATAGCGGCCTTTCGTCATTTTAGGTGCTTGTAAATATCAAAAGAAAGTTAGCGTTGCCTTTGCGGTGGCGGTAGGAGTGCTTGTCCAATCAACTCTGCCCACGGGTACCATAATTCATATGATAAAGCCTCGACGAAAGTCGGGGCTTTGTTGTATCTAGGGTTTGTGAATTCAAATCCAGCGTGGCGTCAGGAATGCCAGGCCCAGTCAGTCCACTCTTTACTGCTTTCCATTTTTACTTTTCTAAAAATAAAAAAGCGCGAGGGATTACCTCGCGCAAGCTACTACATGATAATAGTAGGGAACAGCTTATAGAGCTGTGAACAAGGTGTTCTGTGAGTCAGGTGTCCAATCGGCTTGAGATACGTGTGGCACATTGACGAGATAACGTTTGCCAGAGTACGTCACAACATCTCCCTCTTTATATGAAACATTCACTTCCCAATTTGTTGCCGGATCAGCATTGGTCCAAAGGCTAGAGGTTGGGGAAGGTGCCCAGTCCTGCTGTGCGTTATGGCTGGTCACTGCTTGGTAAACGGTGCCTAAATGTAGGACGTAGTCGCCAGCGTTGTAGCTATGACCAACTTGCCAGTTTGGTGTGTAGTTATCCATCGTATCGAATACATAGCCAGCTTGTTTTGCTAGTCGGATAAATTCCGTTAATTTAGGTAAATTCTTGGTTGCGCCCATTCCTCGCTTACCGTCTTCAAACAAAAACTCATGCGTTAGAATAATGACCTTGTCTGCGTGGAGTGGTGTACCACATGGAAACTCTTGTGCTTTTGAATTGATAGGGTTGATGGTGGTAGGAGCACAGTTGTTCAATGCTGCATCTACGTAACCTAGGAAAGGTTCTGCCTCTGTTAGACTGTTGGCTGGCATTGCTATCCCCCAGTTTTCAGGTGCCCAATCCACATCCCAACCATGTGTTTGATAGCCTTTATTAGCCAGAATGTTTTGTACCGCAATTGAGGCTTTCACACTGTTTGATGGGGCGTTGATATCACAAACGTAGCCTGGTTCCCAAGGTTTAAAGTCATCAGACGTTGCACATAATCCATCTGCTTTGAAGTCTTTAGTCACGCGCCAGCCGTTGGTGTAGGGCAGTCTAGCAAACTCTGTTGCCTTATAATTCGGGTAGCTTGTAATGTTAGGCAGATACTTTTCTAAAACAGATAAGTTTTCTGTAAACATTGAGGCATCGTAAACAGGATCTTGGTACGAGTTAAGCTGGTGGTCGCCGGTAGCATTACATTCTGCTGCGCTATTAGGTCCAAACTCATCAACGCAGTTATGAACCATATGATCGTAACTATGGTTCGCGACAATATGACCAGTGTCTAATGCGAGCTTTAAGGCTTCTAGCGAACGGTCTTCATTCTCATCACCAATTCCGTCTAAGAACCTATCTCAATAGGTGTTGTCTGAGTAAATCAACACCTATTGAAAATACTGTAAATGAATTCGACACAATACCTAATCTCTGACGCC